>JAZSGL010000025.1:0-56263 GCA_045532735.1 Paludibacteraceae bacterium
CTTTGCGCAGAAAATCAATTCACATGGATGCAAAAGATCAAGCTCTGGAGAATCTTCGTTTAGAGAACGAGCGTCTCTTACGCGAGGTGGAGTATCATAAACTCCGCGCTGCTGGTTATGAGCGTCTTCTTGAGATTGTTAAAGAAGAAGATGGCATAGACCTGTTAAAAAAAGATGGTGCCAAACAGTAGAACGCCTGTCCGCAGAGTTTCCATACGAAACAATGGAAACTCTCTGCGGACTGTTTGGCAAGTCTAAACAGGCTTATTACAAACATAAACGCAAGTCATTCAGTGAATTAGAAGTGGAGAAAGAGATCCTTTCGCTTGTCAGATATTATCGCTCGGAGATGCCTATGATAGGCGGTCTAAAGCTATATTGTCTCGTTCGTTCAGTATTAGGCGGAACATTAGGAATGGGGCGAGATAAGTTTCTAGGGCTGCTACACCAACACAAACTCATTATCCCTCCTCGCAAATCACATCATACTACCAACTCTAATCATGTGTACTTTAAATATCCAAACTTGGTCAAAGAACTTGTCATTGGGAATGTCAATCAAGTATGGGTAAGTGACATCACATATATCTATACAACAGATGACAAATTCTGTTATCTACATCTCGTGACAGATGCTTTTTCGCGTATGATAATAGGTTATGTACTGTCTCCAACCATGGAAGCAAAATATACGCTATCCGCTCTTAATCAGGCGATTGTACATGCAGGAGGTGGTAATCTATGTGGCACTATACATCATTCGGATAGAGGTGTACAATATTGTTGTGATGGATATATCACACAACTCAAAGAACATCATATCCGTATCAGTATGACAGAAGATAGTAATCCTACGGATAATGCTGTGGCTGAGCGAGTTAATGGTATTATTAAGAATGAGTTTCTAGATCCATTGCCAACTCCACGGAATTGGCAAGAAGCTATACCATTAGTAGACCATGCGGTACATACCTATAATACATTGCGTCCACATTTAAGTTTGGACATGAAGACACCTGCACAACTCTACTATAGAAAACAATAATTTTCAAAAGTTAGAGGAATAGGTTTAATGAAAAAATAGCACCAATCTAAACGATTTTTGCATATGTCATTTTTTTGTTGTATCTTTGCAGAGTCTTTCATTAGTAAACCTTTTTAGAATCGTAGTCAACCTTTTTAGGAAACGAGTCAAAAGTTTACGTTTTTTAAGATCACAACTCAGTAATCGAGTCAACCTTTTTCAGGTTTAGTCAAGGTTTAGTCAAGTACTTTTTTGTAATTTGGAGTTCTTAGGTCGTTCCTTGGTTCGTCCTTGGTTTCTCCTTGGTCTTCAGCCCGAGGAAGATTGGGAAGGTACAAGGGGAAGAAATTCTTAATAATCGTGCCGTTTTGCCTTTAACTAATTTACCTCCTTGGGTCGGGGAGGCGAGCGGCGAGGTAGTTGGCATCGTAGCGGGTGAGGCCAGCGGCGGAGGTGGAGAAATAGTAGTCAGCTGCCGCCTCAGCGCCAAAGACGCCATCGCCCATCTCAATCATATTCAGATAAACCTCTAGGATGCGCTCCTTGCCCCAGAGGAACTCTATCAAGACCGTGAAATAGGCTTCGACGGCCTTGCGCAGATAGGTGCGGGAGTGGAAAGTGAAGATGTTCTTAGCCGTCTGCTGGGAGATCGTGCTGCCTCCGCATGTGATGCGGCCGTAGCGTTGGTTGAGCTTGTGGGCACAGCGGATGGCGTCCCAATCGAAGCCGCGGTGGTCGTAGAACTTGGCGTCCTCGTGGTCGATGACAGCGGCGATGAGGTTGGGGGAGATATCCTCGAGGGGTGTCCACTGGTGCTGTATCTCCAGTTGGCGACCCTGCTGGTGTGCCTCGATATGGCGGAGGAACATGAGAGGCGTGAAAGGCACAGGGACGAACCTGAAGAGCAGGACGAGGGCGATGCTGCCGAGGAGGAAGGACAGCAGGAGGTTGGTGAGGATACGGCGAAGCATGTGACTTTACAAAAATTATGGGAACTATATACGAGTTGATGAATTTGTTATCTCCTTGCCCGGTAACCGGGCAGAAATCTTATTAATCCTATTTACCACGCATAAGCCTCGCTTTTTTCAAGGCACTCCGTGATAAATTGCCACCGCTAGCACTCGCTTCGCGAGTCCGCTTAATCTTATGGAATGTGGCGGAAAACTTAGCGGATGGGTTTGCCATATTCGTCGATGAGGGTGCCGAAGCGGTTGGACCATTTGCCAAACGAAGCGAAGAAAGTGTGCTTGGTCTGAGCCGTGATATCATAGAAGCGCGGAGGCGTGAGGACACGATATCGTTTGTCCATAAGGCCCTTCTTGCCATTGTAGTCGGTATAGACATAGCAGTTGGTTTCTTCCCAAATCTCGTTGCCCTGCGCGTCCTTGCGACCAGTGTTGTAGGCGAGCTCGGAGATGGACTTGTAGATGACCTCGTAGATGAGTTTGCCGTCGTAGGAGAAGAGGTGCTGGATGCCGTTGTACTCGGTGGCGATGAGTCCCTCTGACCAATCGACATCAATAGACTGGTAGGTGCCGATAAGGACGGTGTCGAGGGCATAGTTGTAGACGATGCATCGGTCGTCGAGGCGGGTGTTGTAGAGGCGTTGCTGGTACTCGTTTTCGATCATGGAATAGACAGGCGGCAGCACCCATTGGGCAGCGGTGTCGATGAGTCCGACCAGATCGTTATCCACATTGACGATGAGTTTGTCGCGGTGGTAGATGAGGTCGTATTGGCCTTTGTACTTGAAGCCCTGGGGATTGACGATAGAGCCGTCGCGGCGGAAGATATAAATAGTGTCGCTCTTGACCATGATACCTCGGTCGCAGGCGAACTCCCACGCCTTCTCATAGATGAGGGGCGTGATGAGCTGGGCGGTGTTGAGGTTGATGAAGGCGCGGCGGTTGTTCTTGGCAAGGATGGCGATGGTGTCGCTGTAGTTGACATGTAGCCAATCGATGCTGTCGAGGAGTATCTCGCCCGTCTCGGGGTTGTAGATATGGTCGCCGTGCTTGTAGCGGAGATGGTTGTTGCCGATCTCCTCGCCGTAGAGCTTTTTCTCCATGCGTCGGGAGGCAGACGAGATGGTGCCGCTGAGGGCAACGATGGTGGCAATCAGCACCACGGCGGAGGTGGCGATGAGCAGAATAGAGCGGGTGGATAGCGACTTGAGGCGCTGGATGAAGGTTGGTTTCATAATGTTGAAGGTTTGAATGTTGAATGTTTAGGGTGGTTTAATGACAACGGTTTTGGTTGTTTTGCAGTGCAAAGGTAGTGGAAAAAGTGGAGATGGAAAAGGATTTTCGTTGAGAATGTACGAAATGAAAAATGGCGTGTATGAACTCGTGTCATACATGCCACTTCGTAAGTTTAGAGGATGGGAGCTACTGTTTAGTGGACGCTTCGCTACAGTTTAGAGGACGCGGCAGAGCCGCTACAGTTTAGAGTTTAGAGGCAGGGGTTAGAGGGACCAGACGATGAAACTCACATTCTTATATACGCGGGGTTCCCATTGGCCAGAAGCGATGCCGCGTCCGTCGATAGTGCGGAGCCAACCGATAGCGGAACTGCCGACTAGGTAGATGGCGTTGGTCGTACCGATGTCCACCAGCGCTTGCGAGAAATCATGCAAGGACTCGGGCGTAAAGGTCTCTGCAACCACCACTTTGCCCTCTAGTTCGCATAGGCCGCGGCGAGTGGATTGGCTCTTGAGTTCGTTCTCGACCAGTGTCTCGTTGGACACGAGTGGATACTGGCGGAAGAAGTAGCCTCCGACCTCTGTGGCCTGCTCGAAGAGCGGGGAGTTGTCCGCCACACCGATGGTGACCTCGTCGCCGATGATACTGCAGTAGCCTCGTTTGCTGAGTCCCCAGCTGAGCGGTTTGCCACGCAGGACGAAAGCGCCGACGATCTTCTTGTTGTCAGCCCGCACATCCGCCGCCTGGAAGACGAGGAGGTTGCGCGTGGTGTCGTCGATGCAAGCGTAGCCCACCTCTAGGCGAGGAGTGATATTGAGCGGCACATATAGGCGCATTGGGATATCGTTGACGATGGTGTCCTTGGTGACGACGCATGGTGTGGAGATAGAGTCGAGCGAGTGAATCCATCCGCGCAAAGGATGAGGGACGGCTGCGGCCGTGTGGCGCTCGAAGATACCTTCTTCCGAGTCATGCTTATGGCGAAGGGTGAAGAACAAGATCATACCCACAGCGATGGCGAGTAGCACACCAATAAGCACCAGCCTAGCATTCGGTTTGCGAGGGGCAGGAGCAGAGTCGCCTATGATGCGAATCTCGGTGTCTTGTATGTCGTATAGGTTCTGTTTCATATACTTTTTTCGATAAATTCTTTCAGGGACTTGAGTGCCTCTTTGGAGGCGGAGAGCGTGTATGTGTTGTCGCGGTCTTTGAGCAGGAGCTGCTGGCGCGAGATGTTGATGTGGTAGATGTGGTTCATGTTGATGATTAGGCTTCTACCAATACGAACAAACATGTTGCGCATGTCGGGGAGCTGCTTGCTGATCATGTCCTCGAGCTGACCCAATTGGAAAGTGACCATGCGAATCTCACCACCCGAAATGAGCAGGTTGCTGTAGTTGCCATCCGACGAGATATAGATGATCTGCGCTGCCGCTACGCGCAGCAGTTCGTTGGAGGTGGATATGATGAGATGAGTGTTCACGCTGACTGATTAAATCGAGTGCAAAAGTAGTGAAATATTGCGAAGCACGCAAGTGATTGCGGGCAAAATGTACGAAATAGGCGGATGGGTGTATGAAATGCGTTTTTTACCGCTTCGCCTTGATATAGGTGATGGTGCCTTCGCTGCTGGTGAAGATGCATTCCGTGCCGCTCAGCGGGAGCGGGGTGTTGAGGATGGAATTGCCTATCTTATGGCGGAAGAGCACCTTGCCCGTCTGAGCATCCATGCCTAGGAGCAAGCCGTTCTTGGTGCTGACCCAGAGTGTGCCATCCTTCTCCAATGGCATAGCAGGATTGTGCTCGTAGCCAAAGTCGGCATGAGTGACCCAACGGGGGGCAGGCGATGAGGCGATGAGGCTATTGGCTATTGGCGATGGGCTATTGGCTATTGGGTATTGAGTAGGAATCGCGACGATGGTGTCCCACATACATTTGGAATAGACCGTCTGGCCGTCTTCGCTCAAGCCCACCGTCTCGCGTACCTTATACTGGTTGGTGCGCCAAACAACAGCGCCCGTCTCGGCATCGAGGCATGTGAAATAGCGGTCGGGAGCGGTGATGAAGATCTTGCCATCGGCTGCCACAGGCCACACGCTAGCAGGAGAGAGTTTGGGATTACCCTTGCCGTTGTTCCACTTCCATGCCAGCGAACCATCTGCGAGGTTGAGGGCATAGAGATGGGTATCCCAGCAGCCGAAATAGAGTTTGTCGCGATATACCAATGGGCGCGTGAGGACATAGTTCTTCAGTTCGTCGAACGACCACTTGACTGCGCCCGTATGGATATCGATAGCGAACATTCGGCCATCGCCACCGCCGATATACGCCACTCCGTCGTGGATAGTAGCCGCGCCCATGACGGCTTGAGCAGTGGTGATATGCCAGCGCTCTTTGCCCGTCTTGGCATCGAGACCATAGATATTATAGTTAGCACTACCGAAGACCACTATGCCGTCGCTGACAGCCGGTGAGCCGACGATACGCATGCCGGTAGGGAAAGTCCAGAGCGTCTTACCAGAGCGGAGATCGAGCGCGTACATACAGCCTATATCGTCGCCGATGAAGAGGCGCTGGCCGTCGGTGACAGGGGTGGAGTAGATACCGCCCTGGAGGGCACGGTGCCAATGGCGCTTCACATGCTTATACTCCTTGTTTACTGAGAAATCAGGGCGCAAAGCCTCGTTGGACGGACCATAAGTCTTCGTGCCAAAGGGGAGGCTGAGCCAGTGCTGCGCATTTTCCCCGATGCGCTTCTCGTGAAAACGAATACTGTCCGTCACACTGATAATCGAATACCCATTCACGTTATCCTTGTCACGGAGGTTAGAGCGGTTGAGCACATCGGCTATACCGTCGCAGTCGAACAGTAGGTTGCGGTGGTAATGACCGCCCATGACGCATTGCACATTATGCTCTCGCAGCACATCGGTGACCTCGTACCAGTTGTCCACATCGCCATTGCGCAGCGGGTAGTGGGTGAAGACAAAGATAGGCGCATCGCCTGCGGCAGAGACACTATCTAGGTTATGGCGAAGCCATGCTATATCTTGCGGCGCCACATGTCCGTCCGCCATACGGATGACAGGGCCCGAGTTGAAGCCAATGAAGTACATACCACGATGCGAGAAAGCGAATCGGCTATCGCCAAAGACGCGGGTGAAATCCATCACGCCCGACTCGGACCAAGTGGTCTCGTGGTTGCCGGAGGCTGCGTAATAAGGCACGCGGAGCTGATCAAGCGCCGACTTGATAGCTTCGATAGAGGCACGGTCGCCATTCTCGGTAAGGTCGCCTGTGACGACAACAAACTCGATGGATGGATCAAGATTGATATCCGCAATCGAGCGCTGGAGATCCTCCATCGGACGAGGGTTGGAGGTAGAGATATGCGTATCGGTGAGTAGCGCAAAAGAGAAAAGAAGGATGGATAGGAGTTTCATGGTGGTGTAGGGTGGTGGTTATTCGAGTTGGAGGGATAGTTTGTCCTTCAACTCGATGATATGTGGATTTTGTTTGGACAGGAGTTTGTATTTATCAGCAGCCGTATATGCCCTCTCTCCTTGTTCGAATTCTGCCACCTCGACCTGCAGTTTGATTAGGTCGTTTTGCAGTCGGTCGCGCACGATGGACATGACCTTAGCACCAAACTTAGCAAACTCCTGCTTCTGCCAAGGGTTGGCTACGGTGATTCGGCATAGTTCGGGGGTGAGTAACTCTGGTTGGTAGTTCTTTAGCATAGCCAAAAGACGCTCTTCTCCGCGGAAGTGTGTACGCAGACCAACCCACGCGTCGATGAGTTGGTCAGGTGTAAAAGGGTTGTTTCGCTGCGGTTTTGGCTCCTCGGCAACGGGTTCGGCCGTTGCTTTGGGTTGGCTGGAGACCATAGTAAGATTACCCAGTGATGGCATTGCGCCCAAGGTGGTGCGCGGTGCTGCAGGTGGGGTAGAGGCTCTGGCTGGACTAGGAGCGCTAGGGGTGCTAGCAGTACTAGGCGTACTAGAAACTCTAGCGGCACTAGATGAGCTAGAGATGCTAGATGAACTAGATGTACTAGGAGCTGGCGTGCGCTGAGTCGATGGAGTCGGCGGGGTAGGCGCGTCGGTCGGCTCGATGAGTCGGCAGAGTTTGACGAGTGCTAGTTCGACGGTGAGTCGTTTGTTTTTGGCTGTGCGGTAGTTGATATCACATGTATTGATGATATCCAGGGCACTGAATAGCCATTTAGCGGTGCATCGCTGAGCCTGCTCCTGGTAATGTTGACGGATGGCGTCGGATGTCTCGAGGAGTTGCACGGTAGCGGCATCCTTGCTGACGAGTACATCGCGCAGGTGTTGCGCTAGGCCTGTGATGAAATGTCCTGCGTCGAAGCCCTTGACGAGTACCTCGTTGAGCAGCAGGAGCGCATTGCTGACATGGCCTGTGAGGGCAGCGTCGATGAGACGGAAATAGTAGTCAGAGTCGAGCACATTGAGCACCTCGATGGCTTGCTCGTAGCTGATATTATTGCCGCAGAAGGAAACGAGTTGGTCAAATATACTAAGCGCATCGCGCATACCTCCGTCGGCCTTCTGTGCGACTACATTGAGTGCTTCTTCGCTGACATTGACGCCTTCGAGGCGTGCCACATATTGGAGGTGGCGAATGGTGTCGGCCACGGTGATGCGGCTGAAGTCATAGACTTGGCATCGGCTGAGGATGGTAGGTAGTACCTTGTGCTTCTCGGTGGTTGCCAAGATGAAGATGGCATATGCGGGTGGCTCCTCGAGCGTCTTGAGCAGGGCATTGAAAGCGCCTTGTGAGAGCATGTGCACCTCGTCGATGATATAGACGCTGTATTTGCCTATTTGTGGCGGTATACGCACCTGGTCGATGAGGGAACGGATGTCCTCGACGGAGTTGTTGGACGCAGCATCCAGCTCGTGGATGTTGAAGGAGCGTTGCTCATTGAAGGCGGTACATGACTCGCATTGGTTGCATGCGTCGTGCTCTGCGGTGGGTGTAAGACAGTTGATGGTCTTAGCGAAGATACGCGCACAGGTGGTCTTACCTACTCCGCGAGGGCCGCAGAAGAGGTAGGCGTGAGCTAAGTGGTTGGTGCGTATGGCATTGCGCAGGGTTTGCGTGAGCGCCTGCTGACCTACCACACTCTCGAAAGTGGTGGGGCGATACTTCCTGGCTGATACGATGTAATTTTCCATAGATAAACAATTAGCGCACAAAGGTACAACAAAAAAAGCACATTTGCAAGGAAATATGCTTTTTTTTATCAATTGTGTTGGTGATGTGGGTTACTTGACCTGTCGTTCGTTGAGCGCCTGTTGGTATTGACGCGCAACCGCACTGTGCTTAGCATAGCTGGACGAGAAGATGTGTGTACCGGAGAAATCAGGGTTGGCGCACATGTAGAGGTAGTCCGTCTTGGGTGAGTTGAGCACCGCATCAATCACATCTGGTCGCGCTAGGCGAATAGGTCCAGGAGGCAGTCCGCGGTATTTGTAGGTATTGTATGGCGAGTCAATAGCCAAGTGGCGTTTGAGTACGCGTCGCAGGGAGAAATCTCCGACGGCAAAAATAACCGTAGGACATGCCTGTAGGGCGATACCTTTGTTGAGGCGGTTGATGTAGATGGATGCGATGGTGGGGTATTCCTCGTGTTTGTTGGTCTCTGAAGCGATGATAGAAGCGATGGTAGCCACCTGGGTGGGTGTGAGGCCTAGTTGCTGGGCTTTGTTGAGACGCTCTTGGTTCCAGAAGCGCTGATACTCCTTGTGCATACGGGTGAAGAGTTGGTCGGCAGACATGGTCCAGTAAACCTCGTAAGTGTTTGGTATGAAGAGGCATACGGCTGTCTCGGGGGTGAGTCCGAAGTGTGCCATATACTCTCGGTCGTTGAGGCGCATGATGATTTCGGTGGAGTCGAGCAGGAGTCGTTTGCCCATGTGTGCGGCGAGTTGTTCGCGCGTGCGGATAGCTTGTGTGAAGGAGAGTCGGATGGGTGTTTCTTCTCCGAGTTGCAATCGGCGAATGAGGTCGCGGTTGCTGATCTTGTCGGCAAAGCGGTAGTGACCGGGTTTGGCCTGTGTGAAGTGGAGGTATTTGCACTGTAGGCACCAAGCAAGCTCGGAGAGCATGTGGTAGTCTTCGGTCATCTCGTTGAGGATAGAATCGGTGGTAGAGTGGGGGTAGACATGGTAGGCATGTGCCTCGTTGTCATGACTCTGGAAGTTGCTGACCGTGAAGTGATAATATTGTTTAATGCAAAAAAACGCTGCAGCAAGTAGAATAGCTGCTACGATAGATAGAATGATCCAAGTTGTTTTTTTCATAATCAAGTTGTTTTTATGAGGGGATTTCTTATCTCGGCTGTGCCTCGAACGATTTTTTCTGCGTGATCCCCTTAGTCTGCCAACGGCATCCTTGCAAAAAAATACCATGTGCTCTCACTCAAGCAAGCTTGGATTCGGCTACATGGTACTTCTTTTGCGGAAGGAGGGGGATTCGAACCCCCGGTACGGTTACCCGTACGACAGTTTAGCAAACTGTTGGTTTCAGCCACTCACCCATCCTTCCCCGCGATAAACGCGCTTAGATAGACATTGTCTGAATATGAACTTTCTCACGAAAGCGGCTGCAAAGGTACTGCTTTTTTTTGAACTGACCAAATATTTTTGCGAAAAAAAGTGTTTTTGTGCAAAAAAGACCGCTTTTGAGCTATTGTACGGTATCGGGCGATCGGATTATGCCAATAGTTGGTTAATGGCTTGTTGGGCTTGTTCGCCTACTACGACGAGGCGATAGACTAGTAGTTCGCGGAGTTTGGATGCCAATTCAAATGGTTTGGCATGTGCGAACGAAGAGAGGCGGAAGAAGCGATATAGTTGCTGGACATAGCCATTGGTGATAATGTTTTTGCCCGGCATGTCGAGGCCTACTTCTCGGAGTGAATCAACGGAAAGTTGGCTTTTGATGAGTGCTTTGAAGGACGGATACATGTGGCAAAGGGCATACTTGTCGCTATCGCACATGGGCCACATCTGGATGAGGCTGTCGACCTCGTCACGGTCGTCCTCTGGGATGTTGAGTATGGCGTCCTCGGTCCATGGCAGGAACCAATTGGCGGCTTGCTGGCGGAAGAAGGGAGTGTGGTAAAATTCTCGGAAGATGAGGAAGTTTTGGTCGAGTTGCATGTGGGCGATATGCTCCATCTCGTTTTGTCGACTGCGGATGATGTCGTAGAACTCATTGCTCTCTCGATTGTTCATGAGAGGTAGGAGTTCCTTGGTGAGTTGTGCGTTGAAGTGCTCCATGCGCTTGATTTGCGTAGTACGAGCGATGTTGCTTAGGGCCGTAAAGCTGAGTTCTGGAGCGTAGGTGAGTACCTCTTGTATCTCGCCGAGCAGAAGTCTATTGCGTCGGATAGCTGTGTCGTGCTGAATCATGACGAGCAACAAGCCCACTACCACGCGTTCGAAGCCCTCGGGAGAGATGCCGTCGCAGGAGGTGAGAAGGAGCATGAGATTATCCTCGTTCCATGGGTTTTCCAGGAGGTTGATGGTGAGCCCGGCAATAGCCATTAGGCCGTCGGTGGTGTGGATAGGATCTTGGACATAGACACGAAAATCCGCCATATCGTCTTCGGAGAAAGTGGTATGGCTGTGGTAGTAATCAAAGATCTCGTAGGTGGTCACTGCTAATCTCTATACCTTAAACTGATTCCTTAATAAGATAGTTGTTGCGTTCGGAAGAATTGCGTATGATGAGTTCGCCTAGGAAACCCGCTAGGAAGAGCATACAGCCTAGTATCATAGATAGTATGCTGAGGTGGAAATAGGGGTTGTCTCCTACTAGCATAGCCGCTTCGCCGTGGGATAGTGCGTAGAGCTTCATGGCTCCTACTACGATAATGGCGATAAAGCCGAGGATGAACATGATGCTACCCACTAGTCCGAAGAAGTGCATAGGTTGTTTGCCGAACTTATTGAGGAACCAGAGTGTCATCAGGTCGAGATAGCCGTTGACAAATCGGTTGAGGCCGAATTTGCTGACGCCGAATTCGCGTTTGCGGTGTTGTACGACCTTTTCTCCGATGCGGGTAAATCCGGCATTTTTGGCTAGGTATGGGATGTATCGGTGCATCTCGGAGAACACTTCGATATTCTTGACCACTTCTTGGCGGTAAGCCTTGAGTCCGCAGTTCATGTCGTGGAGTTGGATACCTGTCACCCAACGCGCGGTGGCGTTGAAGAGTTTGCTAGGTATGTTTTTGGTCAGTTTGTTATCGTAGCGTTTTTGCTTCCATCCGCTGACGAGGTCGAATCCATCTTGAGAGATCATGCGATAGAGTTCGGGTATTTCGTCGGGTGAGTCTTGTAGGTCGGCATCCATGGTGATGATCACCTCTCCTTGTGCGGCGTCAAATCCGCAGTAGAGGGCGGCCGATTTGCCGTAGTTGCGGCGGAAGTTGATGCCTCGTACATGTGGGTTGGTGTCGTGCAGCTGCTTGATGACCTGCCATGAAGCGTCGGTGGAGCCATCGTTGACGAACACGATCTCGTAGGAGAAATCGTGCTCTTGCATGACGCGTACGATCCAATCGTGGAGTGTAGGAAGGCTCTCGGCTTCGTTGTAAAGGGGTACTATAACAGATATATTCATATGCGAGGTGATTGGTTACATATGATAGCGTCCAGAGCCATCTGTACATCTAAAGAACCATGACTGGCCAGAGAGCTTGATGGTGTATACATCGCTCTCGCAAGCGCGTAGGGCCTCTTTAAGATTCTCGGGGATATTGCCGTAGTACTTGAATCCAGATTCGTAGACAACGATGGCAGCATCGTCGGTGATGCATGCGGTCCATACCTGTCCGTACTTGTCACATCCATCGGTGATCCAGCCCATGAGTTCGTCGGAAGAGGCGCTGATTTGCTTGGTGGTAATGAGTATCCAGTCGCCAGCGTCGTTGAATGTGATGGTGGTGATTTGCTCGTTATCCTCTTGGCAGGTAGCGATTTTGTGCTTGAGGTTGTCGTATGAAAGGTCATAGATGACATCGTGCTGGTTGCATAGGATGGCCCATCTGCCGAGTTCGGTGATGTGGATGTCTTGGATTTCTGCTTTTTGCGTGTTAAGTTCGTACAAAGCCTCGGTGAAGTCGTTAGGGCAAGCTTGGGCAGCCCATCCGTTGTGGCCATAAATCATGGCGTCTCCATTATATTGTGTGATAGCAACACTTTTACATTCGTCTTTCTCGCGGATAACTTGCTTGATGCACTCTCGAGACGATTGGGCAAACATGGTAGTTGCCATAGCAGCTGATGCAATAAGGAGGAAAAATCTGTTCATAATGATATTCATGTGGTTGTTGTTTTACATTAGGTTGTGTTCCTTCGCTAGGAAGCCAAATTACTTTGAGCAGGCAAAGGTACAGCTTTTTTTTGAAATATGCAAGAAAAAAGTTTTTTTTTGCCATTTTGCTTGTGTATATGTTTTTTTTTTAGTAATTTTGCAGCGAAATTTAGTTAGTCTGTTTTATTTCTGCAATCGTATGCGTAAGAATCAAGAGGATTATGGTAAGCTATGGGAGCTGAATGCCGTTTGGAATCATTTGACTCCAGACGAGAAGGAATTTATTGATGGACATACATCTACCCGGTACTATCGCAAGAACGAGACGATCTACAACGAGGGAGATCGTACGGAGCATGTGGTGATGGTGGTCCGTGGTACGGTTCGTTTGAGTAAGGAAGGAGTGGGGCAGAGGTTGCAAATCATTCGTTTGTTGAAGCCGTATGATACATTTAGTTATCGTAGTGCTATGGCGGGTGATTGTCATTCTACCTCTGCGACAGCGTTAGAGCCGACGGTGTTGTATTATGTAGATCGTGATGCGTTCTTGGAGGTGATACAGAAGAATATTAAGTTTTGTTATGCCGTATTGGTGGCGATGTCTAAGGACTTGGGTATTTCTGAGACGCAGACGGTGAATCTGACGCAGAAGCATATTCGTGGTCGATTGGCAGAGACCTTGATTACCCTGGTGAAGACATATGGATTTGAGGGTGATGGCGCTACGATAGCCATTTATATGGCTCGTGAGGATTTGGCAAATATGTCGAATATGACCACTTCTAATGCCATCCGCACATTGTCACAGTTCTCGTCGGAGGGTTTGATAACTTTGGATGGTCGTAAGATTAAGATTTTGGACGAGGCCGAATTGACTCGAATTAGTCGTTTGGGATGATTCTTTCGTTGCTGTTTTTTGTTCATTCTATCTCAGCCTCGCTGATGGGTGGCGGGGTGATGCCTGATGGTAAGGTAGATAAGGTGGTAAATGCTGGAGTGCCTACAAATAGTTGGCATGCTCCTGTGTATGGTGCTGAGGTGTTGGTGTCGTTTGCTCCTCATTGGCGTGCATTGCAGGATTGGAATGGTGCTCGTGTGGGTGGTGCTTTGGGATATTGGAATCTAGGTCACGAGCAGTTGGGTCATGCTATTACACCTTATATATATATGGAGATACCATTGTTGCGTGTGCCGCATTTTGAGTTGGGGTTGCGTCCGGGTATAGGTGCGGCTTTTATGACCAAAACTTATCGCAATACGGTACCTGATGGGCATATGTTTAAGGATGTGGTTGATGCAAATGAGTGTATAGGAAGTGTGACGAACTTATATTTTCCAGAAGCACTTTATTTGAATTTTCCTATTGCGAAAGGGTGGGGATTGTCGTTGGCAGGTGGATGGTATCATATAAGCAATGGTAGTACACGTCAGCCGAATTCGGGGTATAATATCTTTGCGGGAGAGTTGGCGTTGAAGTATGATTGGTCGGATGTTCCAGAGCAGAAGAATGTGGCGTATGATACAGAAGAGATGTCTAAGCGATGGTCGATATCGTTGTCGGGTTCGGCAGGCGGAAGGCAGGTGTATTATAGAGATAATCAGACGTTTGCGGTGGCTTCTATGCATGCTTCGGCATATTGGAATGCGCATCGTATATTTCGTTTAGGCGGTGGTGTGGATGTGTTTTATGACGGGGCGTATATACAACGCGAGACTGAATTTAAGAAGACAAATTTGTCGGCAGCAAAGCCAGGTGATTGTTGGCGAGTAGGTGTGAGTTTGCAGCCAGAATTTGTGGTGGGGAAATTTACAGCCGGTTTGCATGTGGGTGCATATTTGTATGATCCGGTAAGAGAGTTGGAGCCGAAGGATGAGGCACAAAAGACAGCAACAGGGCGAATAGATAAGCCGATATTTTACTCTTATGATTTGCTGAAAGCGGGTAGCGCGGGATATCCTGATGGTTGGTTGTATACTGCGGTGGTATTGCGCTATCATCTGCCGTGGAATATGTTTTTGCAAGGCATGATGAAGAGTCATCTGACAAAGGTAGAGTTTGTGTCGTTGGGAGTGGGATTTTATTATTAAATTCAATAAAATGCGCCGAAGTGTTGCAAGAATAAAAAAAAAGTTGTACCTTTGCAGCGGAATATGCCTATATGGGCAATAATGAAAACGAAAATATTAAAAATAACGAATATGGCAAAGAAAAATCACACAGTAGAGGATCAAAATCTTGAGAATGTACAAGAAGCCCTCAACACCACCACAGCGTGGATCGAGAAAAATCAAAACAAACTGACATGGGCAATCATTGTTATTGCGTTGGTAGTGACAGGTATATTAGCATTGAGTACCTATGTTATTAAGCCAAAAGCAGTGGAGGCTAGCAATGAGAATGCAAAGGCAGTGACCTATTTTATGCAAGGCGATTGGGCCAAAGCATTGAATGGTGATGATGCTGAATGTATAGGTTTCCAAGCTATTGCGGATGAGTACAAATTGTTCCAAGGAGGTAAGTTGGCAGCATTGTATGCAGGTGTTTGCTACTATCAATTGGGTCAGTATGAGGATGCTGTAGCATATCTAAACAAGTTCTCAGCGGATGACCTTACTATTGAGCCAGCGGCATTGCAACTGATGGGTGATGCGTATGTGCAAATGGAGGAGTACGCAAAGGCTGTCAAGGCGTTTGAAGCTGCTGCCAAGTCTGGTAATGAGATGATTGCTCCAATGAGTTTGAAGAAAGCAGGATTAGTGTACTTGGAGATGGGTGACAAAGCTGCTGCAAAGAAAGCTTTTGAGACTATCAAAGCGGATTATGCAAACTCGACAGAGGCGCAAGGTATCGAGAAATATATCGCTATAGCTGAATAAGGTTATAGGTTATAGGACGCCGTGAGCGGCTATAAGTTATAGACTGAATAATTATGACAACGGATTTGTCGCAATATAATGCGAATGAATTGCCTAGCGCTGACGTGCTTTCACGTCAGCGCTATGCTATTGTAGTAGCCGATTGGAATAGCGAAATTACCCATGCCTTGGCGCAGGGTGCGATTGATACCTTGCTCAAACATGGTGTGCGCGAGGAGAATATCGATGTGATGCACGTGCCAGGTACTGTGGAACTTACGTATGGTGCTGCGCTCTATGTAAGTGGTAAGAAGAACTTCGGAATGCTCAAGCATGCCGACGCGGTGATAGTAATCGGTTGTGTAATACAAGGCGATACCCCTCACTTCGACTATGTGTGTCAATCTGTAACCCAAGGGGTTGCATTGCTCAATGCGCAAGGTGGCGGTGCTGGCGGGTATTATCAACCTAATTCTTGTCCAGTAATCTTCTCGGTTTTAACGACCTTGGACAAGCAGCAGGCGCTTGATCGTGCAGGTGGTCGCCTCGGCAATAAGGGCGTGGAAGGTGCAGTGACCGCAATCAAGATGGCGAACCTTGTTTAGTGTTTAGAGTTTAGGGTATAGAGGATGAAAGTATATAAGTTTGGTGGTGCTTCGGTAAAGGATGCCAATGGCGTTCGTAACTTAAGGGAGATTGTTGCTCAATCTAGCGACGACTTGATGGTTGTGATTTCAGCCATGGGTAAAACCACTAACGCTTTGGAGCGCGTGGTCGCAGCATTGGCAAAAGGCGATGAGCCAACAGCAGAGCAGGAATGGCTTGGCGTGTTGGATCAGCATGTCTATACAATGCAAGATCTAGGATTGAAGCCCAATGTGGATGTGCGTTTGCCGATGATGCCTGAATACCATAAAGAGTGGTCGTATGACCAAAACTACGACCAGATTGTCAGTCTCGGTGAGATTATGTCCACGCAGATAGTGGCAGTGTTCTTGCTTAAGAGTGGTATTCCTACCGAATGGTGGAATATGCCTAAGTTACTGCAAACGGATGATACTTGGCGCGAAGCACAAGTAGACTTGCAAACTTCCGCACAGGTTATAGCTGCGGGGTGGAATAGGACCGCGCGTCCGCGTGTGGTGGTGGCACAGGGATTTATCGGTGGTACGAAAGATGGACTCCGTACCACCTTGGGGCGTGAAGGGTCGGATTATACGGCTGCTTTACTAGGCAATTTTTTGGATGCTGAGTCTGTTACAATTTGGAAAGATGTGCCAGGTATATTGAATGCTGATCCCCGTTTGGTGGCCAATACGGTGAAGATTGATAGCTTGAGTTATCATGACGCGGTGGAGTTGGCCTATAGTGGTGCACAGGTGATTCACCCCAAGACGATTCGTCCGCTAGAAAACAAGAAAATACCATTGTATGTGAAGCCATTTGGCGAACCTACGGCAGAGGGGTCTGTCATAACCGAGAATGCACAACCGATCTGCGTTCCTGTTTATATATGGCGCATGAATCAGGTACTTATAACGTTAAGAGCAAAGGATTTTGCATTTGTCTTGGAAGAGAGCCTGAGCCATATATTCAGTATCATTCATGCTAACCGCTTGCGAGTATCCTTGATACAGTCAAGTGCGGTAACGATATCCGTATGTGTAGATAATAGTCGTTTCGTAGCGCAAGCAATTCAGCAGTTGCAGGAAGCGTATCGCGTGACATGGAACGAAAATCTCAGTCTGCTTACTATCCGAGGTACGACACCAGAGATTCTCAAACGCGAGCAACAAGGTCGGGAAATTCTCCTAAGCCAATTAACACGACGCACGGCAAAATTAGTGATAAAAGATTAAACGATGGAAAATACAATCAAACAGTATTTCTCTGGGCAATATTGGAAAGAGTTGCTACAAGAGTTTTGGCACGCCTTAGGTACCAAGAAGTTTTGGAAGGAATTCCTAGCAATGAATATAGGTATTATGATTGGTGCAGCTGCGGTGTACTATTTCTTGATGCCTAGCAACTTGATTATTGGTACTATCTCAGGTTTGAGCATTGTGATCAACACCTTTTTTATGGGCGGTGATGCGGATACCTTCTCCTACCTAGTAATGGGTATCAATGCTGTACTATTGATTATGGCGTTTTTGCTTATTGGTAATGAATTTGGAGCAAAAACCGTCTATACAGCTATGATTCTAGGTCCTTTGACACAACTATGGGATAGACTCTATCCATACACCAACTTCACCCACCGCGTCGTTGAGAATCCAGATGTGTTGGCGCAACTGCAAGCAGGGCAGTCGGTGATAGATATGCATGGTAATCCATACCTATTAAGTAGAACAGGAGAGGTGTTGGAACAAGTCAAAGATTCTGTTATGTCGGCAGGTTTAGGCATGGGCGATGTATGGTTTGATCTTATTTGTTTTGTTCTGCTGTTGTCTATTAGTCAAACGATAGAGTTTCGTGTGAATGCCTCCACAGGCGGATTGGATATCTTGGCAAAGATTATCAATAAGTTCTTGCACTTTGATATTGGTATGTCGGTGTCAATAGGTGGTGCGTTGATCTGCTGTACAGCATTTTTAATCAATGACTTCCGCATGGTAGTGATCGGTTTGATAGGTACATGGATCAATGGCGTGGTAATTAACTATTTTACGGCCTCTATGGATCGTCGCAAACGCGTATGCATCATCACACGTGAACATGAAAAGGTACGTGATTATATTGTGAAAGACCAGTTGCGTGGCTGCTCTTTATATCGTGTGGAAGGTGGATATAGTGGTGAGGAATATATTGAGATACAAGCTTTGCTCACGCAAGAGGAATTTTCCAATGTGCTAGCTTTTATGCGCGAGAACAATATTCAGGCCTTTACTACAGCAGGCAACTGCTCGGAGGTTTATGGCTTGTGGTTTAAGCATAAAAAACGCAAAGGAAAATTAGAAATAGAAAGAGATTAATTAGCTAAAATATTTATACAAATGAAACCTACATTATTTATTCTTGCGGCAGGAATGGGTAGCCGCTACGGAGGACTCAAGCAATTAGATGGTCTTGGTCCTAATGGTGAGACAATTATGGACTATAGCGTATTCGACGCTATGCGTGCTGGATTTGGCAAAGTAGTATTCGTTATCCGCAAGGATTTCGAAGAGGATTTCCGCCGTGTTGTACTTAGCAAGTATGCTGATCATGTTCCATGCGAAGTATGCTTCCAAGGCATCGACTGCTTGCCAGAAGGCTTTACCCGCAATCCAGAGCGTACCAAACCATGGGGTACTAACCACGCTGTATTGATGGCTAAGGATTTGATCCACGAGCCATTTATGGTAATCAATGCCGATGACTTCTATGGCAAAGAGTCTTTTGAGGTTATGGCTAAGTTCCTCTTGGATGTTAATGGTCAACAAGGTAAATACTGCATGGCAGGCTACCGCGTAGGCAATACCTTGAGTGAGCATGGTACAGTGAGCCGTGGTGTTTGCGCTACCGACAAGATGGGTTACTTGACCGATGTAGTAGAGCGTACAGCTATCGAGTCCAAGAATGGTCATATCGTGTTCCCTGATGAGAATGGCAACGAGGTAGAGATTCCTTTCGATACTCCAGTTAGTATGAATATGTGGGGCTTTACTCCTGAGTATTTTGACTACACAGAAGAGGCCTTCAAGGAGTTCTTGAAAGTAAGTGGTCAAGAGCTTAAGACAGAGTTCTATATCCCTACTTTGGTGAACGACCTTATCAAGGCTGGTAAAGCTACTTGCCAAGTATTGGATACTCCTGCTAAGTGGTTCGGCGTTACGTATGCAGACGACCGCCAAATGGTAGTGGACAAGATCCAAGCGTTGGTTGAGGCTGGTGTCTATCCTAACAAATTGTTCTAAACCCTAAAGTATAGTGGCTCGTATTCTTGTTACAGGAGGAGCAGGCTACATTGGTTCACACACGGTTGTGGAACTAATGCAGCAAGGTTATGAGGTGGTCATTGTGGACAACTTCAGCAACTCATGTGCGGATGTGCTTGATGGTATTGCAGCCATTGTAGGTGTGCGCCCTGCTTTTAA
The DNA here is from genome assembly GCA_045532735.1 of Paludibacteraceae bacterium. Classification (GTDB taxonomy): domain Bacteria; phylum Bacteroidota; class Bacteroidia; order Bacteroidales; family Paludibacteraceae; genus Colicola. The sequence goes on from JAZSGL010000025.1 coordinate 19,515, forward strand.
GCAAGTAGATTGCAATGATGCTGCAGCTATGGATAGCGTCTTTGCAAACTATCCTGACATTGTAGGGGTGATCCATTTTGCGGCTAGCAAGGCGGTCAACGAATCGGTGGCTCAACCGCTGATGTACTACCGCAACAACCTCATGTCGCTTGTAACTATACTGGAGCAGATGAAGAAACACGATGTGCATAATATCGTATTCTCTAGTTCATGTACTGTCTATGGACAACCTACAGCGGAGTATTTGCCTGTAGATGAGACTGCGCCTATTCAGAAAGCGCTTTCTCCTTATGGCAATACCAAGCAGATCAATGAGGATATCATCCGTGACGAGGCGCATGCAGATGCACAATTGCGTGCCACGATATTGCGATATTTCAACCCAATAGGCGCTCATCCGTCTGCACTGATAGGTGAGTTGCCTAATGGCATTCCACAAAACCTCTTGCCTTTTGTTACGCAAACAGCCGTTGGACTCCGTCAGGAGTTGAAGGTATTTGGCAATGACTACAATACACCTGATGGCTCGTGCATTCGAGATTACATCTATGTGGTAGATCTTGCAAAAGCACATGTAAAAGCAGTAGAGCGAATGCTCTCTAATCAAGCAGCGGAGCAAGTAGAAGTATTCAATCTTGGTACGGGTCGTGGTTTGAGCGTTTTGGAAATTCTCAATACATTTATGCAAGTCACAGGTGTAAATGTGCCTTACCAAATAGTTGGGCGCCGTGAAGGTGATATAGAGCAAGTGTGGGCCAAACCCGATAAAGCTAATAATGTCTTGGGCTGGAAAGCTGATACGCCTATTGAGGATGTGCTACTTAGCGCATGGAAATGGGAACAGAAAATCCGTAAATAATAAACACGCTCCTCAATTAGGAGCGTTTTTTATATCCTTGCCTTTAACCTTTCGCCTCTAACCTTTAACCTATATCCCAACAGGCGTCCTATATCCTAGTTAAGATCATACCCATAGTGGCGCAAGCGTGTTTGCGAACTACGCCAGTCTTTATCCACTTTTACGAAGAGCTGCAAGAACACAGGTTTACCAAAGAACGCTTCTATCTCTTTTCTTGCTTGCGTACCCACGCGTTTCAGCGCTTTGCCGCCCTTGCCAATGATAATACCCTTTTGGCTATCACGCTCCACAAAGATGACTGCACCAATGCGGATCATTCCCTCTGGGTGTTGCTCGTCGGGCTCTTCATCGAGGAAAGACTCCACCTCTACCTCTACGCTGTAAGGAATCTCCTTGTCGTAATTGAGTAGAATTTTCTCACGGATCATCTCATCCACAAAGAAACGCGATGATTTATCAGTCAATTGGTCTTTAGGGAAGAATGGCGGACACTCTGGCAACGCCTCGCGGATTGCTGCAAAGAGTTGGTCGGTGCCAAACTTCTGTTGCGCAGAGATAGGGAATACAGTCGCTTCGGGCAATACACGATGCCAATATTCCACCAATTGCTCCAAAGTCTCTTGGGTAGTAAGGTCAATCTTGTTGATAATCAGGAATACCTTGGCTTTGATACGTTTTACTTTCTCTAGGAAATCGGCATTCTTGTCGGGGTTGTCTTGCACATCTGTTACATACAATAGCACATCTGCGTCGACCAACGCCGAGCGCGAGAACTCCAACATCTGCTCTTGCAATTTGTAGTTGGGTTGCAGTACACCTGGAGTGTCCGAATACACCATTTGAAAGTCATCGCCATTGACGATGCCCATGATACGGTGGCGAGTGGTTTGCGCTTTGGATGTAATAATCGAAAGGCGCTCACCGACAAGCACATTCATCAATGTGGACTTACCCACATTGGGATTACCTACTATATTTACAAAACCTGATTTATGCATTAATAACTAAATAATCGTGATTTATTGAGTTTGGTTATCTTACCATGTTTAGCTTGGATTTGCTTTTGATTGATGAGTTTAGGATCGCCCATAATCAAGATGGTGATAGGTTTGCCTTGAATGCGCGATTGGTAGAACGAAAGCACATTGTCGAATGTCAAACGCTGAATATCACGCACTTGCAACATCGCTGGATCCACCTTATAACCCATCAGCATATTGGCTGTCAAGCGTTGGCTCTTATTGCGGAAAGTTGGTTTGTTAGACAATACTGACTGACGCAATACGGTGCGGATATTTTCCATCGTTTCAGGATATTGTGGCATAGAATCCAACAAACTCATATAGACATCTATCGCATCTGCCACCTTGTCAGATTGCGTACCTACATAACCCACAAACTTGGTCATTTGACCTTGTTTTGGTGGGCGAGAGAAATGACCGTAGGCGTTGTATGCCATAGAGCGTTTTTCACGAATCTCGTTCATCACAAGACCTGAGAAACCGCCACCAAAATACTCATTGAATGCCATATAGTTCACCGCATCTTTCACATTGTATGGCTCGCCATCAATGAGGAAATATACCTTGGCTTGTTGCATCTCTGCATCAGGCAAGAAGTAGACCTTATTCTCAGTGATAGGCACCATCGGACGCTCTACAGGTGACATGGTTGGGCGCACATTATTATTGAGTGAGAGTTTGTTATAAAGGATATTCTTCACATCCAAGGCAGGCAGCGCACCTGCATAGTGAATCTCCAACTCGTAGTTTTGCACTTGGTGCAATACGCCTTCCAATTGAGCAGCAGTCATTTGCAACACATCCTCCATCAGCGTTGGGCGCTTGATATAAGGCGAGTTCTCACCATAGCGCACATAGTCGAAGGCGGCATCCGCCACAATGTCGGTATTGCGTTGCTCCACTTGGCGAGCAGAGTACTCTTGACCCTTGATATTGTTGATGAGCATATCGTTCTCCGAATCAAAATTAGGGAACATCATGTGCAGATTAACCATCTCCACAATCTTCTCCAGATTCTCCTCGTTGCCCTCAATGTCCACATAGAAATAGTCCTCAGACACTGCATAGCTACACTTACCACCCAGCTTCGCCAAATTAGCTCGGAATTCAGCTGGTTTGATACCTGGCGCACCCTTGATACCTGCCATATTCATCAGTGATGCAGCGTACTCCAAGAATGGTAATTCGTAGGTTCCCACGCCATATTTCAAACGAAGAGAGAAGATATGGTTCTTGGTGTTTGGTGTGCAATATACGCTCACGCCTTCGTAAAAGAGGTCTTGATCAATATCTGAGAAATCGATGAAGGTTGGTGTGAGTTTGCCCGCAGGAATCGACTCCAAGTATTGGCAATAAGCCGATTCGCTCTTTGGTGACTCTAGCGATTTGATCTTAGGCTTAGGCAACTTATCTTTCTTAGGCGTACCTTCCTCAATCTCAAACACTTTCTTAGGCGCACCCAAGTATTGTTTAGCTACGCGCTTGATGTCATCCATCGTGATTGCAGCCACGCGCTCCTTCTGCTGCAACATCTCCTCAATTGACTGTTGATAGGTAAACGCATTCTGCAAGAGTTGCACCTTCATCTCTGGATACTCCATGGTGCGGTCAAACTCTTGGTAGAAGTTCTGGCGAACTGCCTCCACCAACTCCTCAGAGATATTGCCGCTCACCAATTGTTGGATAGCCTCATTAACCAATTTTTCGGTTTCTTTGAGCGAAGTATAAGTCTGTGTTTCGGCATCCATGTATGGCACTGCTATCACCAAGAAGCGACCTTGGTCACGGCGCACATCATTGGCTGCGCCTGCGTACATCAGTTTGTTGTCCAAAGTGAGCTCGTCCAACAAACCAATCTGCATGGAGTTGGAGAGAATCTCGCCCAAGAAATCTAGCAGCAACTCATCCTTATCGCCTACTGGTACACCATTGTATGCGATATACAACTCTGGCATATAGCCGAGCTTCGCACTGTAGCGCTCGTCTTGCGCGAATGCGGTAGTAGGATACTTTGTACGCTCTGGCAATGGACGCGCTTGCAACTTGCCGAAGGTCTTCTCGATCAATGGTTTTGTTGCTTCAATGTCGAAGTCACCAACCAAGATAAGTGCCATATTATTAGGCACATACCATGTATTGTAGAAATCGATAAGTTTGCGCAGTTTAGGGTTCTTTAGGTCCTCTGCATAACCAATGATATCGCGTGCGTAGGCATGTCCCTCATAGAGTTTGCCGAAGATGAAATTGCGTGAGTGGGTAGAGTTGTCGTCTAGGTACATATTGTACTCCTCAAACACGTTCTCCAACTCGGCTTGGAAACTGCGGAACACAGGATTGGTCAAGCGGTCTGCATACAACGTAAGCCAACGCTCCATCTGGTAAGCAGGGAAGGAGTTCATGTAGCAAGTCACATCGTATGCGGTGAAGGCATTCAACCCTTCGCCACCGATACCCTGAATCAGATTGGAGAACTCGTCTGGAGCCGCATATTTAGCTGCTTCGAGCGACACTTCGTTGATTCGTAATTGTACTGCCTCTCGCGCCTTCGCATCGGTAGTGAGTGCGAGGGTGTCGTATAGAGCAATGATTTGCTCATAAAGAGGTTGCTCTTTCTCCCAATCCAGTGCGCCGATGCGGTCGGTACCCTTGAAGAGCATGTGCTCCAGATAGTGTGCCAAACCAGTTGCATCTGCTGGCTCATCTATTGCACCCGCACGGGTAACTGTCCAGCCCTGTACATCAGGTTGGTCGTGGTCTTCCCACAAATATACGGTCAAACCATTGTCCAATTGGTATTGAACGAAATCATCGTTTTGTGCCCATGCCGCAATAGTAAAGCAGACAACGAGCAAACTGACTAATATTCTTTTCATATGATCCTAGCCTTTAAACTCTAAACTTTAAACTCTAAACACACTTACCACTCCAGTAGCACCTTGCCGCATTGTCCGCTGAGCATGACATCGAAGCCCTTTTGGAAGTCGTCAAAGTGGAAGCGGTGAGTAATCACTGGACTCAAATCTAAACCACCCAACAGCATTTGCTCCATCTGATACCAGGTTTCCCACATGCGGCGACCTGTGATACCCTTGATTGTCAATGCATTGAAGATAATATCTGACCAATTGACTTGTGTGTTGCTTGGCAAGATACCCAGTTGTGCAATGTTCGCGCCTTTATACATGTGTGCGATCATATCGTTAAACGCCGCAGGAGCACCTGACATCTCTAGTCCAATATCAAAGCCGCGGATACCCAATTGCTTCATAGCGCCCTCTACGGTCTCACCCTTAGAGCCATTCACGGTGATCGTTGCACCCATCTTCTTGGCGATCTCAAGGCGTTGCTCGTTCAGATCGGTCACCACAATATTCTTCGCTCCCGCATAGCGGCAGATACCTGCAGCCATGGTGCCAATCAAGCCTGCACCTGTAATCAATACATCTTCACCCAAAAGTGGGAATGCCAAAGCGGTATGGGTAGCATTGCCGAATGGATCCATGATAGCTGCGAAATCATCTGGGATCTCAGGACGTACATGCACAATATTGCTCTCGGGGATAGCCACATACTCAGCGAAGGCACCGTCCTTACCCATGATGCCTACTGAGATAGTGTTCTCGCACACGTGACCCATGCCACGACGGCAGTTACGGCAAGTACCACAAACGATATGACCTTCAGCGGTCACACGGTCGCCTACCTTCACACCACGAACACCAGGACCTACCTCTACGGCTACACCTACAAATTCGTGACCCATGATATAGGGTGGGGTGCAATGGCTTTGTGACCATTCGTCCCATTTGTACATGTGCAAGTCTGTACCGCAAATAGCGGCTTTGGTAACCTTTATGAGCACATCATTCACGCCTACTTTGGGCATTGGCACTTCTTCCATCCAGAGACCTGGCTCTGCATAACGTTTTACTAAGGCTTTCATGTTGTTATGATTTTTGCCCCACGGATCAACACGAATTGATAATTACATCATCAATTATCAGTGAAAATCAGTGTTATCAGTGGGAATTTTGAATTATTCAATGACTTTGAGGGCTTTGCCCACTTTGATAAAGGCTTCGATACCGCGGTCAAGTTGCTCCGTGGTATGCGCCGCAGAGAGTTGCACGCGGATACGTGCTTGACCTTGTGGTACTACTGGGTAGTAGAAACCTGTCACATAGATACCCTCCTCTTGCAATGCCGCAGCAAATTCTTGGCTCAAACGTGCATCGTACAACATCACGGCGCAGATAGCAGACTCGGTTGGTTTGATATCAAAACCTGCAGCTTTCATCTTCGTAATGAAGTACTCGGTATTGGCGTGCAAGCGGTCTTGCAACTCGTTGCTGCGAGTCAAAATCTCGAAAGTCTTCAATCCTGCCGCAGCAATCAGCGGAGGAATTGAGTTGGAGAACAAGTATGGACGGCTGCGTTGACGAAGCAGGTCGATAATCTCCTTCTTACCTGTGGTGAAACCACCTACCGAACCACCGAATGCCTTGCCCAGTGTACCAGTAATGATCTCTATCTTACCGCGGAGGTCATAGCGTTCGGTTACACCATGACCTGTCTTACCTACCACACCCGCCGAGTGGCTCTCATCCACCATCACGAGGGCATCGTATTTTTGTGCCAGTTCGTAGATCTTATCCAATGGACAGACATTGCCATCCATAGAGAATACGCCATCAGTAGCAATGATACGGAAACGTTGTGCTTGTGCCTTCTTCAATTGCTCCTCCAAATCCGCCATATCACCATTTGCGTAGCGATAACGCACCGCTTTGCAGAGACGTACGCCATCAATGATACTTGCATGGTTGAGCGCATCAGAGATGATAGCATCTTGCTCAGTCAAAAGTGGCTCAAACAAGCCGCCGTTGGCATCAAAACAAGCCGCATAGAGGATGGTATCCTCGGTTCCGAAGAAGTCGGAGATGGCTTGCTCCAATTGCTTGTGGGTATCTTGCGTACCGCAGATAAAACGCACAGATGCCATACCATAACCACGAGCGTCCATGCGGTCTTTGGCTGCTTGGATAAGCTCCTCGTTGTCTGCCAAACCAAGATAGTTGTTAGCGCAGAAGTTGATAACATCTTTTCCGCCTTCCACTTGAATAGCAGAAGATTGAGGAGTAATAATTACTCGCTCGTTTTTATACAATCCTGCTTCCTTGATCTCGGTCAAGATTCCTTGCAGGTGTTTTTGAAAATCTGTATACATAATTTTAATCTCTAAACTCTAAACTGTAGCGCAGCGTCCTCTAAACTACATACGATTAGGAACCTCAATACCTAAGAGACCCATTGCATTCTTGATAACTTTAGCCACCGTTTGTGCCAATACTAGACGCAATGCGCGTTTCTCAGCATCTGCTTCGTTCAAGATACTATGATCGTGGTAGAAACTATTGAAGTCGCATGCCAAACTATATGCGTAGTTCGCAATCACTGCTGGTGAGAACTCATCACCAGCTTGACGCACCGCCGCAGGATAATCCACTAGGCGTTGGATAAGCGCCAATTCTTTCTCTTCTAGCCTCATCGCCTCATCGCCTAATAGCCTTATCGCCTCACTTCCCGCTTTGCGGAGTACACTCTGAATACGCGCGTAGGTGTATTGAATAAATGGACCTGTATTGCCATTGAAATCGATACTCTCCTCTGGGTTGAAGAGCATGTTCTTGCGTGGGTCTACTTTCAATATAAAGTACTTCAATGCACCCAAACCTACCATGCGAGCAATCTCGTTGGCCTCATCTTCGGTGATGTCAGGAAGAGTATTAACTTTATCCTTGGATATCTCTTTTGCATCCGCAATCATCTGTGCCATTAGGTCGTCTGCATCTACCACTGTTCCCTCGCGGCTCTTCATCTTACCATTTGGCAACTCCACCATACCGTAGCTGAAGTGTACCAACTCCTTGCCGAATGGGAAACCAAGACGGTCAAGCAAAATACTCAACACCTTGAAGTGGTACTCTTGCTCGTTGCCTACTACATATACCATCTTGTCAATAGGGTAGTCTTCAAAACGCAACTTCGCAGTACCAATGTCTTGGGTCATATATACGGATGTACCATCTGCACGAAGAAGAAGTTTTTCATCTAGTCCGTTTTGTGCGAGGTCAGCCCATACAGAGCCATCTTCACGGCGGTAGAAGTCGCCCTTCTCCAATCCGCGCTCCACTTCGCCTTTGCCCACAAGGTAGGTATCTGATTCGTAGTAGATTTTGTCGAAACCTACGCCCATTTGCTTGTATGTCTCGTCAAAGCCCGCATATACCCATTCGTTCATCTTTTGCCAGAGGGCACGAACTTCAGGATCGTTTTGCTCCCATTTTACGAGCATCGCTTGTGCCTCTTTGATAAGTGGCGCTTCTTTCTTGGCAGTTTCCTCGTCCATGCCACCTGCCATGAGCTCCTTGATTTGAGCTTTATACTCTACATCAAAGCGCACATAGTAATCACCAATCAAGTGATCACCTTTCTTGCCGCTGTTCTCAGGTGTCTCGCCATTGCCGAACTTCTGCCAAGCGAGCATAGACTTGCAGATATGAATACCGCGGTCGTTTACGATATTGGTCTTTACCACATTCCATCCATTGGCCTCTTGGATCTTAGCGATAGAGTAACCAAGCAGGTTATTGCGCACGTGTCCAAGGTGCAATGGCTTGTTGGTGTTTGGAGATGAGTATTCCACCATCATTAGGGGCTTCTTGTCTGCGCCACGACTCAATTGACCATAGTTCTCTGCCGCAGCAATATTTTGCAGCTGATCCAACCAATAGGATTGCGCTATGCTCAAGTTTAAGAAACCTTGTACTGCGTTAAATTTCTCTACGAGGTTGCCAACGAGTTTCTCGCCTACCTCTTGTGCTACCATTGCTGGCGCCTTGCGAGCCGCTTTTACAAATGGGAATACCACCAATGTGATATCGCCTTCAAACTCTGCGCGAGTCTTTTGAAACTGCACTTGCTCGGCAGTTATCTCAATACCGTAGAGGTTTTTGACTGCCTCTTGTACCTGTGGAATAAGTATGCTTTCTAGTGTCATATTTTGTTATGTATTTATTCGGAATGTAAAATAGGCTACAAAGGTACTGAAAATTTTGCATATATACAAAAAAAATCGCCAACTTGGCGATTTTTTTTAGTCTTATGACTAAAGCTAAACTAGCTTCACATCAAATAGCCTGACACTTTTTCTTTAAGAATTGTGCTTCTTGCTCAGACAATAGCGGCGAGATTTCTGCATATACCCACTCGTGATAAGCATTGATCCAAGCAATCTCCTGCTCGGTCATCCGACTTAGATCAATCATATTGGTGTCATAATAGCAGAGTGTCAATGTCTCAAACTCCAGAAATGTCTCTCCAGTCGCATGAGCACCAAGATTTCGACATTCACGCACGGCAATCAGGTTTTCTGTACGAATGCCATATTCATTGGCGCGATACAATCCAGGCTCATCAGAGCATATGTTGCCTACTTGTAGCGGATTAGGATTGTTATCCGTACGAATGTTTTGTGGCCCCTCGTGACATCCCATGAAGTGCCCCACACCATGACCTGTACCATGACCATAAGTCATACCTTCTGCCCATAAGAATTGGCGAGCTAATACATCTAGTTGATTGCCACGTGTACCCTTTGGAAAACGAGCACAAGCCAAAGCAATATGTCCTTTTAGTACAGCTGTATAATCGCGTTTCACAGCTGCAGGGATATTGGCTGGATCACCCACCCAAACGGTACGAGTAATGTCGGTAGTCCCATCCAAATATTGTCCGCCAGAGTCAAGCAATAATACACCTTCCCCCTCTATGTTTGCACATTCTTCTTCGGTGGCATGATAGTGCACGATTGCGCCATTACCCTTCCATCCTGCAATAGTACAAAAACTATCATCGGTGTAATTCTCTTCCATGGCACGATATTCGCCCAATTTCTGAGCCAGAGTGATCTCTGTCTGTGGGGTCTTCATGGCTTCATCCTCTAGCCAATAGAAGAATCTTGTCAATGCCACAGCGTCCTTGCGCATAGCAATGCGCTCGCCTGCCAATTCGGTAGCGTTCTTCACACTCTGCATCTTCAGCACTGGGCTAGGGCTAACGTTTACCTTCTTGACAGCAGGATTAATAGCTTCATACAATGCTTCGTTGACTTTGCCTCCGTCATACATGATAGCCGATGCTTCGATATCTTTCAGATAATCAAATACTTGGTTGTAGTCTTGTACACATACATCGATGCGTTGGAGATATGCGCGTGCAGCCTCGTCCAGTTTGTTAGGTGCTACGAAAATGGTGCATTTATCCATCTCCACCACCACATAACTAATCAAACATGGTGTATAATCCACATCCTTGCCACGGATATTTAATAGCCAACCTATCTCATCCAATGCTGACACTACCAGCGCTTCGCAGTGTTTCTCTTGCAGTGCTTGGCGTACTCGTTGCAGTTTGCTCTCTACGCTTTCGCCTGCGTATTTTTCTTCGTATTCATAAAGCAGTGAGGTAGGTATAGCAGGGCGACCTTCAGTCCACAATGGCGAGATGAGGTCTATGGATACCAACTCCAGTCCGCCTTCTTCCAACGTGGCTTTCAGTTCGCGATAGCCATTCACGCTGTACATCTCTGGATTCACTGCCACTTTACCCATTTCCAATTGCCCATTGCCAATAGCCGAACATAGCCATTCAGGAATACTTGGGCAATCTATATCGCTCTCGCGCATCAGTTCCACCGTAGTGCCTTGCAACTCGGCTTCTGCTTGCAGATAATAGCGACTATCGGTCCAAAGCAGTGCTTGATCCAAGGTAATTACCGCAGTACCAGTTTCGCCAAGGAAACCTGTGATCCACGACATCTCTGTCCAGTGCTCTGCCATATATTCGCTGGCGTGTGGGTCGGTTCCAGGTACGATACATGCCCATACACCATGCTCTTTCATCAGCGCTCGTAGCGCCGTAAGTCTTTCAATAATATTCATTTGGGTCGTGTTAATGTCCTTAAAGTCCTTAAGGTCCTTAAAGTCGTTAATTATTCTCACTTCACCGCTTTAAACGACATATCTAGACTCTTGATAGAGTGGGTCAATGCTCCCACGCTCACAAAGTCCACACCTGTCTCAGCATAGCTGCGGATGGTGTCAATGGTGATGCCGCCGCTTGACTCAATCTCAATATGTTTGCCATGCTCTTTCTCCCATGTGCGGATAATCTCTACTGCACCTTTCGTGCGCGCTGGCGAGAAGTTGTCCAGCATGATACGATCTGGGATATTTGTTGCCAATGCCTCGCGAATCTCGTCCTCGTTGCGGGTCTCAATCTCTATGCGGAGGGCTTTGCCTTTCTCCTCGCAATATTTCTTAGCACGAGTGAGCGCTGCGGTGATACCGCCCGAGAAATCCACGTGGTTATCCTTCAGCAATATCATGTCGAATAGTCCAATACGGTGATTCATACCGCCACCAATCAGCACTGCCTCTTTCTCCAAGTAACGCAAACCAGGGGTGGTCTTGCGGGTATCCAAGACGTGGCAACCAGTGCCTTCGATCAGACTTTGGTATTTGTGTGCTGTGGTAGCTACACCCGACATGCGTTGCATCACGTTGAGCATGGTGCGCTCGATCTGCAAGAGGCTGAGCTCTTTGCCATATACGCGAAAGGCAATATCGCCTGGCTTTACATGGGTACCATCTTCAATGAGTTGCTCCATGCGGCACTCAGGGTCAAAGTAAGCGATGATTTGTTTCGCTACTTCGATACCAGCGATGATACCTTCTTCTTTCACAATCAGTTGTTGACAACCCATCTCGGTCTCTGGGATGCAACTAAGTGATGTGTGATCGCCATCGCGGATATCTTCTTCAAACCAAATGGCAATTAGTTTTTGCAATTCTTTCGTATCCATATTTCTTGCCTTTAAACATTAAACTCTAAACCTTAAACCAAAATCTGCTCTGCATGATTTTTAGTATCTACCTTCTCAATCACTTGCACCAATATGCCTTGCTCGTCAAACACGAAGGTCTTGCGTAGGGTGCCTACACAGGTCTTTCCGCACATCTTCTTCTCACCCCATGCGCCGAAGGCTTGCAGCATCTCGGTACTTGGGTCAGAGAGCAATGGGAAGGGCAACTCGTATTTCGCGATGAAGTTCTGGTGCGACTTCTGACTATCTTTGCTCACGCCATATACTTGATAACCCGCCGCCAACATGCGCTCGTAGTTATCGCGCAGGTTACATGCCTCAGCCGTGCAACCTGGAGTGCTGTCTTTTGGGTAGAAATACAAAACTGTTTTCTTTCCCACCATTTGTTCGTTGGTAACTATGTTACCATTTTGATCTGCCACGCTAAATGCTGGCATTTTGTCTCCTATATTCATAACCATTAACCTTTAACCTCTCGCCTTTACCCTCTAACCAATAGCCCGAAGGGCATCCTATAGCTCGCTTGCGAGCGTCCTATAGCCGCTCTGCGGCGTCCTCTCACCTACACTCATAACATCCCGCATCGGGCTGTGCTTTACGTCTATTTCCTTCTCTATCAGTAGGATAGGATAGGGCTGCTATGCTGTCGCCTATCCCCCTAGCAGGTGATAGCGAGTCTAGATGAAAATCGTAGTAGTGATATTCCTTGTATTTGTAATAGATATTGCGAAAAACGCAACTATCTGAGTCAGATGCATATACATTATTCTTGGCATATGCTGCGTCCAATGAGTCTGATCGTAAATAGTTCCCCTCGAATTGCCCCTCGTAGTAGTCGGGTAAGGGAGTCGCAACTACTACGTTGTTTTTTCTGCCGCCGGTAATAATACAATTGCTAAACGAGCTAATCGTCTTAGCCTTATTCTTGCTTAGATTGTTGATGTACACGGCTGCTACATCATCTGCAAACATGTTGTTATGAAGGTTCAAGTCGGTGTATGGGTAACCATAATAGGCAGCGATAGTGTTGTGCACAAAATTATGCTTGCCACCCGCTAGATAGACGCAATAGGATGCGCAGTTACTAATCTCGCAGTTGATCACTTCTGCATTCACATTCTGCAGGACAACTCCGTAGGTGCTATGGTTATGAATGCGACTATCTTTTAATATTAACTTCGGCAATAGTATTCCTGTTGCTTCTGAATATACATATAGCCCCACAGTACCTGATAATATATCCACATGCTTCAATGTGTAGGTAGGTGGCATCGTCTCTTTGGCATGCAGCAGATAAATACCATCCCACTGCCCAGATGCCATGCGGTAAGGAACCGAGTCAAATAGTCGATCGGTTCGATCGCCTCGGAAAATAATGGGTTGTTCTATGGTGCCGTTGGCCGTCATACTACCATATATATACATGCTCGCGCCTGCGTGCATGTAGATAGTAGTGCCTGCTTCGATGGTTAGATTTCCAGCCACGGCCACTGTATCATAGATCAAATATGGCTTTTGATTCGTCAGGTGCAGGTGTTGATATACCATCAGTCCGCTATCACCTTGTATCTTTTCTATGTTTTGTCCATATGCTTGCAGTGTGATCTGCTGTGTATTCCCGTTTACATGAAAGGCGATATCATCTTCTACTAGCACCGGACTATTCTCCGCCAGCGGATCAATATGGGTTCTGACGAATAGAAACAAACTGTCGCCGCCTCTCAGCGTGATATCTCGCAATTGATCCATATTATTTTCGCCGTCTAGGTTGACTTGAAAATATTTCCCATCGCGCATCTTCACTTGCTCTATTTGCAGTGCATTCTTGTGGGGATTATATACCATCACTAGTTTTGTGGACGATCCCATTGTGGTAAAGACGGTGTCAAACAACACGGTATCGTGTGAGAATTCCAATCGCAATGATGGGTCATCCGACGCAATATCTTGTTGACATGCTACCATGCCAACAATCACACATAATATAGGCAACCACTTCTTCATTATTCAAAGTTGAAAATGATCGATAGTTTTTGATGGGTCATACGCTGGATGGCGTTGCTATAAAAATATTTGTCTGCACCGATTCCCCAACCGTTTTCTGCCGCAGCAGAGATAGGAGTGTGTGCATCCAAGAAACCAATTTGGTACTTAATCTCAGGACTCAGTTTGAACCAGCGGAAATAAAGATCACAACCAAAACCTCCTGATATAAACGCATCAAATGGCTTGTGCAATATGGGCTTGTCTTTGTCGCGGTAACATTCAAATTCCACGCCTCCACCCACTACCACATATGGACGGTAGTTGTTGATTCGTGGCGCTGACCACTTCAGATAGAGTGGAATCGTGACTGGTATAGTCAATATATTTGTCATCGCAGTGCTGTCCCCTGTATAGTTAATGGTTCGCTCGCCGAAGTGCAATGCAGGCGTGAAGCGAAGGTTGAGGTATTTGTGCAATCTCAAATCGGTGATAAATCCTACTTGGAACCCAGGACCTACTGCCATAGTGCGCGGATGGTACACTTTGTTGTCGTTGCTTGCGATATTATCTAGCGTACTTGCCAATATTTTTTGGGTAGAAGGATCATTCTCCTCAATATGGTATGACAACATATCCACACCAATGAAGAATCCTAGGTGAAATAGTTTATCATCTATATAGGGATTATTCTGTGCCATGCTTACACGAATGTTTCCGCATAGCAATATAGATAATATGCTGAATGTCAATAATTTCTTATTCATTGTTTTGCTTGATAATCCATTCTACTGCTTCTTTATATCCGTCTGTGCCGTGTCCCATGATGGTGTGTGCACATACATCTGTCAATAGGCTAACGCGTCTAAAATCCTCACGCTTCGTGATATCCGATATATGAACCTCTACTACGGGCACTTCTGCACATGCAACTGCGTCTCTCAATGCCACGCTCGTATGTGTATATCCCCCAGCATTCAATATGATGCCTTTAACCTTTAATCTGTAGCTCGCATCGTGAGCGTCCTCTAAACAGTGGGTAACGCCCAACTCTTGTACCCAATCAATCAAATCTCCCTCGTGGTTGGATTGGCGATACTCCAAATGTACATCAGGATAGGCGCGCTGAATCTCCACTAGCACTTGCTCCATTGATTTTGTGCCGTAGATACTCACCTCTCGTCTGCCTAGCAGATTCAAGTTCGGTCCATTGATTATCACTATCTTCATTGTCTCTAACCACTAAACTGTAGCCCGCAGGGCGTCCTCTAAACTAGAGCGCTTAGCGCCTACCTTGCTCCGTTTACCGACAACAAAAACTCATCATTATCCTCCGTACGCTCCATGTATGTTTTCAATTTCTCCATGGCTTCTGCGCTACTCATGTCGGTCAACTGATTGCGTATTTGCCACATGCGGCTCAGTACATCTGCTGGCAACAAGAGGTCGTCACGGCGTGTCGATGAAGCAGGTATATCTACTGCTGGGAAGATGCGTTTGTTGCTCAGTTTACGATCCAGCTGTAGCTCCATGTTACCTGTACCCTTAAACTCCTCAAAGATTACATCATCCATCTTGCTTCCTGTCTCGGTCAGAGCAGTTGCTATGATGGTCAAACTGCCCCCGTTCTCGATATTACGAGCCGCACCAAAGAAGCGCTTAGGTTTGTGCAAGGCTTGTGCTTCTACACCACCTGATAACACTTTTCCGCTAGCAGGAGCTACCGTATTGTATGCGCGGGCAAGGCGCGTTATACTATCTAGTAATATGACAACATCATGACCGCATTCTACCAATCGTTTGGCTTTTTCATGTACGATATTGGCCACCTTCACATGATTCTCTGCAGGCTCATCAAAGGTCGATGCAATCACTTCTGCATTTACCGAACGCGCCATGTCCGTTACCTCTTCTGGACGCTCGTCGATCAGCAGCACAATCATATATACCTCTGGGTGATTTTCTGCAATGGCGTTAGCTATCTGCTTGAGCAGTACAGTCTTACCGGTTTTTGGCTGTGCAACGATCAATCCGCGTTGACCTTTGCCAATAGGGGCGAATAGGTCGATGATGCGTACGGATAGAGGATCGCTCTTGTCGCCTTTGCAGAGTTTGAACTTCTCGTTAGGGAACAATGGAGTGAGGTTCTCAAATGCGATGCGCTCTTTGGCCGCCGCAGGCGAGATGCCATTGATGCGTAATACCTCTTTCATAGGGAAATACTTGTCAGCATCTTTTGGTGGACGAATGGTACATTCCACAGTGTCACCTGTCTTTAGACTGTATTGACGAATCTGTTGTTGCGATACATAGATATCATCTGGCGAAGAGATATAGTTGTAATCGGCGCTGCGGAGAAATCCATATCCGTCAGGTGCACACTCCAGCGTTCCTACTGCCACGATAGTGTTCCCAAAGGCTTCTATTCCTTTGTCTATCATGCTTTCTTCTTCTTTTTGTAGGTTTGGATCTGGAGCAGGAGTTGTTTCTTCACCATTGGCTAGTTGTTCTTCGCGTTTAGCTATCTGTTGAGTGATCTGCGCGATGCGTGCGTTGATGCGGGCTTGCTTCTCCTCTGCCGTCTCCTTGCCTTTCACCTCTTCGCCTCTCGCCTTATCGCCTTTCGCCTCATCGCCTCTCGCCTCATCGCCTTTATCCTCTAAACTGTAGGCAGCCTTGCTGCCGTCCTGTAGCGGCTTTGCCGCGTCCTCTAAACTCTCCTCTCCTCTTTTCTTTCCTACTATAGGTTCTGGCTGTTTAGCCTGTTCTTCTTTCATTTGGCCGAGTGTTTCTTGCTCATTGCCCACAGTAGCCAACACGCGATTACTCTTCAGGTTATCGGTGTTTACTTTGGTAGGTGCCGCTTGGATGCGAGCGCGTTTGTTGCGCTTCTTGTCTTCATTCTTGGCTTGCTTAGCATCCTCTTTGGCTTGCACTTCTGCGCCGCGTTTGTCCGCTTGAGCGTCTAGAATATCGTAAATAACGGATTGCAGCGAAGCATTTCGGCGTACTTTAATGCCGAATTGTCCTGCAATTTCAGTCAACTGTTCGAGCGTCATACGCCCGAGTTTCTGCATATCGTATTGCATAAAAATGTATGTAAATAATTCTTTTTGTGAAAAAAATAATAGAAATCTTTGTTGATGTATCACAAAGACCGTGCAAAAGTACAACAAAAAAATGAATTATGCAAACAATTCAGTCAAAAAGTCTACTTTTTGTCTAATTTTCTCGCCTCATCGCCTCATCGCCCTCTCGCCTTATAGCCTTATCACCTCATAGCCTCATAGCCTCATCGCCTTATAGCCTTATCACCTCAAAACAATTGATCTTGGTCTTGTCATACGGGCCATATACCTTGATATAATTCTCTGTAAAGCCCGACATCTGCTCGCCTTCTTTCTTCGATTCCCATAGTACAACTGCCTTTCTGCCAGCGTGTTTTGCGTAGAATGCTTTCGTCTTCTCTTCCGATACTTCGTGCAATATCTTGCTGCGGCGTTGGCGTTCGCTCTTAGGCACTACATATAGGTCCATCTCCAGCATACGCGTATTTGCGCGTTCTGAATAGGTGAACACATGCAATTGGCTGACATCCAGTTCTTTGATAAATCTCAAGTAATCTTCCCAGTACTCCTCTGTTTCGCCTCTTACACCCACCATACAGTCCACTCCAATAAACGCGTGGGGCATTACCTCACGGATATGCCTTACTCGATCAGCAAATAGTTCGCGGGTATAGCGGCGCCCCATTATCTTAAGTACTTCATTACTACCGGATTGCAATGGGATATGGAAGTGTGGAGCAAAGTGCTTGGATTGTGCTACAAAATCGATAATCTCATCCGTCAGCAAGTTTGGCTCGCACGACGAAATGCGCACGCGATAGCCTCTCGCCTCTCGCCTCATCGCCTCTCGCCTCATCGCCTCATCGCCTTCTCGCCTTTCGCCTAAGTCGTTTTCATTCTCCTGAGTAGCGCTCGAGGGTGTTGATTCGAGCGCAATGTTGTCTATATTGTCGTTAATTAAATCACTCTGCGTTGTCTTCTCTGCCTCTAAACTATCCAACGCCCTCAGCAACTCGATAAAACTCTCCCCCGTGCTTCTGCCAAAATCACCAATATTCACTCCCGTGATTATCAGCTCTTTAGCGCCTTGGTTAATTGCCTCTTGCGCATCTTTAACTATCTCTTTAATATATGGGTTGCGCGATTTCCCGCGTGCGTACGGGATGGTACAATAGCTGCAGAAATAGTTGCATCCGTCTTGCACTTTGATAAAGCATCTTGTCCTATCGTCCGCCGAATGTACCCCATGAAACTCATCCACCTCGCGGATTGCCCCTACTTGAATCTTGTTCAGTGCATGGTGTCGGGTGTCGGGTGTCGGTGTGTCGCCCAATAGCGTAGCGTCCAATACCCCATAGGGCTTTGCCCGTCCAATAGCCGCACTTGCGGCGTCCTGTAGCGAAGCGTCCTCTAAACTATCACGCAATCGCTCGATTTTATCGACTAATTGCGTGATCTCATATTTCTCATTCTGCCCCAGTACATAATCCACGCCCTCTATCTGCGCTATTTGCTCAGGTTGTAGCTGCGCGTAACATCCTGTTACTATGATGATTGCGTTGGGGTACTTGCGATGGAGCTGATGGATCGTTTGTCGGTCTTTGTGGTCGGCTGCGTCCGTGACGCTGCAGGTGTTGACTACGCACACATCGGGCACTTCTTGCAGCGAAGCTCTCTGATGCCCACGCTGTAGCAGTTCTTTGCCCAGAGCACTACTCTCCGCAAAGTTCAACTTACACCCTAATGTCACAAACCGTACTTTCATTGTTCCTTTTTTAAAAAGACAATTATTGTCAATTATATTGTCAATTTTAGTCAATTCTAAGTTGTGTTGTTTTTTGTTGAAAGATGATAACTTTGTTATCATAGCAACCCAAAACAATGATTTATTTTACGAAACGTGTCAATACCGATCCGTCCATACTTAAGATTTCTCCTGTTGTATTGTGGTATATATAACGCTCTATTACTGCGCTCCTTGGTGAAAAGTTCACCAATAATCCAATGGGAAGTTTAGTTAGACGCATGTAATTAAATAGTTGCGCTCGGTGATTAATTGTTAGTTGTTCTACCGCTTTGCATTCGATGATAATACTGTCCATGCACACAAAGTCCAAACGGTATTTTGCATTCATTATGTGCTCATGGTATAGGGGAGTAAACTCTTTTTCGCGTTCAAAAATTATATTATCTTCCTCCAATTGCATTGCTAATCCTTCTTGATATACATATTCATTCAGTCCAGGTCCTAGTTCTCTATGTACCTCGTATATAGCCCCTACAATTGGGTACATAAATTCTTTTAATTTAACAATGTTGATATCGGTAGTGTTCATTGCTGTTTGTGCTACTTCAAATTGTCTCAAATTGTTTTTTATGGTTTTATATATATTAACACTTGCTGTCATTCTTAGTTTTGTTTTGCTCTCCAAATGCGGCATAGCAGCATTTCATTAGAGCAAAAGCAAAAGTTAATCTTTGAATTGACAATAATTGTCTTTTTAATTGACGTTAATTGACGTTCAAATCATCCTTCTTTCTCTTTGAGGTTGCCAATGCGGTACGCATTCTTCCAACCACAAAGAGTATTTTTTCAAATTGTCTTTAATTGTCTTTTTAATTGACATTAATTGACGTTCAAATTATCATCTCATCCAAGCAGCGATTTCACAAATTCTTCGCGATCAAATACTTGCAAATCAGTCATCTGCTCACCCAATCCGATATAGCGTACGGGTATCTTAAATTGGTCGCTGATGCCGATCACTACACCGCCTTTCGCTGTGCCGTCTAACTTCGTGATAGCCAGCGAACTAACCTGTGTCGCTTTGGTAAACTGCTTGGCTTGCTCAAAGGCGTTTTGTCCGGTACTTCCATCCAGTACGAGCATCACATCATGAGGCGCATCTGGCACTACTTTCTGCATCACATTTTTGATCTTAGTCAGCTCGTTCATCAGGTTTACCTTGTTGTGCAGACGACCCGCGGTGTCGATTAGTACCACATCTGCGTCGTTGGCTTTGGCGCTCTGCAGGGTGTCAAATGCCACGCTTGCTGGGTCAGATCCTTGTTGCTGTTTCACTACGGGTACACCCACGCGTTCGCCCCAGATGCATAGTTGTTCTACGGCTGCTGCGCGGAAGGTGTCTGCGGCGCCAAGATACACTTTCTTCCCTGCCATTTTGTATTGGTGTGCCAGTTTGCCGATGGTGGTTGTTTTGCCTACTCCGTTCACACCTACTACCATGATTACATAGGGTTTACATGGCAATGGATCGCTGAAGTCAGCTATTTGCATACTGTTGTTTTCGGCTAGTAAGCTAGCTACTTCTTCCACTAGTATTTGGTTGAGTTCAGCGGTGCCGAGATATTTGTCGCGTTTCACGCGTTCTTGTACGCGTTCAATGATGCGTAGAGTGGTTTCTACGCCTACATCAGAGGTGATGAGTGCTTCTTCTAGGTTGTCTAGCACATCGTCATCTACGGTGGATTTGCCAGCGATAGCATGTCCTATCTTGCTAAGGACGGATGTTTTTGTTTTTTCTAGTCCTTTGTCGAGTGTTTCTTTTTTTTCTTTACCAAACAGTCCAAAAAATGCCATAATTTTCCAAATTATAATTCATTGTGCAAAATTACGACAATTTTCGCACATACGCAAATTTGTTTCGATTTTTTTTTGAAAAATGCCTGCTAATTCTATATCTCTCCTTTATAGGGAACCTCTAGTGGGGCTTGCATCACCTCTTCTTTCAGGAAATTGGGCGCCTTTATTTTACTTAGTGATTAGTTAGTTATTACTTAGTTATTACTTAGTGATTAATTAGTTATTAGGCTATCTTTATCGTATGTTTATTCATTCGAACGATCTGCTTCGCCGTACGTTTATGTTGTTGTTAATTCTGACCCTTGCCGCTCGAGGGATATTGATTCGAGCGGAATATTGTCTCCATTGTCGTCGTTAAAAAAATCTTCATTTTGTCTTAGCCCACCAATGCAGTGTACTGCATTCAGTGTACTGCATTCTTTTGGTCAAAGACAAAATGGTATTCTTTGAATTGTCTTTAATTGACATCCTAATTGATAATAATTGTCTTTATTATTTAATCGTTCGAGCAATCCGCTTCGCCGCGCGATTCGAGCAGAATATTGTCTCCATTGTCGTGAGAAATTGCTAATTCTTTGTAACTATCAGGTTATCAATCACTTATTACCCCCCCCCATGTTTTGTGTCTAGATTTGTCTATACACTTTGTAATGCGTATATAGCAAAAAGATATTTTTTTGTTATAAAAACGCTCTAAAATTTTGTCAATTCAAAAAAAAATCGTAACTTTGCAAACTTTTTGTACGCATGTGCGTTGCGCATTGTGCGTGTAATATGAGGTATTTGCTGAGGATTTAGTGTGTTTGATGAGGTTTTTTAGGTATTAAAATTTAAAAAAAAAAGAGAGAAAGAAAGATGAGAATTAATGTAAATGTGCTGCTTGGTATTTTGTTGTGTGTTTTGCTTATGGCTGTTGGTGGAACGATGTATCGTATGAGTGAGGAGGAAGATACTTGGCGGCCAAATGATATTTATACGCATATAGGTGATGTGTCATCTACGAACATGCCTACTTATTCCCGCTCTCATTCCTCGGATGAGGTGGCTGTGGCTTTGCGTGAATTATCGCGCCCATCTCGTCGCTATGCCGCTGCGCCAGCTTTTTCGTACGCGCAAGGCTATTCCGCGCCTATGGCCAATAGCCAATCACCAATCGCCAATAGCTCCACAGGTGTCCTCTATACCACTTCTTCGGCAATGACCAAGTCTTTCGGTAGTGGCTATGGCGCGGGTGGTAGTATGTCTATGTCTGGTGGCTCGGTGCGTAATAACCAATCACCTCTCGTCTCTAACCAATCGACAATAGCCTATAGCCAATTGCCTGTAGATATGTATGCTTCGGCTTATACGCCATTGGCTTCTCCTATAACCACGGTGGGGGCTAATTCGGTTGCGGCTCTTCCTGCTCGTAGTGGTATGATGTCCGGCCCTCGTCGTCTTCCTGGAATTTCGGATACTTGGGATACTTGGTTGAAAGGTCTTGGTGCAGGTGATGGCTTTTTGTATGTGGATGGCGAAGGCAATCGCTATTATGATATGACATTGCTTAAGCTGGCGTTTGATGCAGCGCAGCAAAATGGCAACTTCCCGGGTATGTCATGGGAGGACTTTTTGGCGCAATACTTCAATCCTTCTAGCAAGCACCATGTGCCGCTTGGCGAACCATGGGTGTTGTTGATTTTGGCATTGGCTTATGTAGGGTACGTGTTTATCCGCCGCACCCGCGCCCGCGAGGTATAATCATTAAGGTGTGTCAGGGCGAAAGCTCCTTGCCTATAGCCTATAGCCAATTGCCTATAGCCAAAGAACGCAGCTCCGCTGCATGAAACGCACCAAGGTGCAATGAAACGTCCGCTTGCGGACATGAAACGTGGCTCTGCCACCTAAAAAGCGGCTCTGCCGCAAACATAATGAAACGTATAAAAATATTCATAAGTAGTGTACAAAGCGAATTTGCTCAAGAACGCGAAATGCTTTGTCAGTACATCCGAACAGATGCGCTGTTGGGCAAGTTCTTCGAGCCTTTCATCTTTGAGGAGGTACCTGCAAATGAGTATTCAGCCGCTCATGTTTATTTACGAGAAGTAGAACTCTGCGATATATATTTGGGATTATTCGGAAATTGGTATGGTAATGAAGATGCAGAAGGTATATCGCCTACTGAACATGAATATGATTTGGCTGCATCATTACATAAGAGTCGTTTGATTTTTATCAAGTCCCTCAACGAGCAGGAGAGACATCCTAAAGAGACGGCATTGATACATAAGGTAGAGCAGGAGATTGTGCGTAAGACGTTTGTGGATATGGAAGGATTACGAACCTCGGTATATGCATCGTTGATACGCTATTTGGAAGAGAAGGAGTATATTCGCTGGCGTCCATTTGATGCGTCCAATGATAATGGCGCTACACTATCTGACTTGGACGAGGAAAAAATGAAGAACTTCATTTATATGGCGCGCTCCAAACGCAATTTCCCTCTCTCGTTGGATACGGCTCCTGAAAAATTGCTCACGCATTTGGATTTGATTGATGAGCAAGGACGATTGGCAAATGCAGCGATATTATTGTTTGGCAAGAAACCGCAGAAGTACTTTATTACGTCAGAGGTGAAATGTGTGCAGTTTTATGGCACAGTCGTGGAGAAACCAATGCCATCGTATCAGATATATAGAGGCGATGTGTTTGAGTTAGTAGATCAAGCCACCAGCTTCGTGATGAGCCGTGTGGATAATTGGGTAGGAACGCGCTCTGAAGGCGAGACGGCAGATGTGCCAACGCGTCCAGAACTGCCAATAGATGCGGTGAAGGAGGCGATTGTTAATGCGGTGTGCCATAGAGACTATACTAGTAATGCCAGTGTGCAGGTGATGTTATTCCGTGATAGATTAGAGGTGTGGAATCCAGGTGCGCTACCTTATGGATTGACAGTGCAAAAGTTGCATGGACCACATAAGTCATTGCCGACTAATCCTCTGCTTGCAGACCCAATGTATTGGAATGGCTATATAGAGAAAGTGGGTACGGGTACAGAGGATATTATCACAAAGTGCCATGACTATGGTTTGCAAACACCAGAATTCCACCAAGAAGAAGACTTTCGAGTAGTTATTTGGCGTAATAATAGTATTGATACCCCCTATGATACCCCCTATGATACTCCCTATGATACCGCCTATGATACCCCGCAAGTCAAAACTTTGCTAAAGGTGTTAGGACAAGGTGCTATGAATAGGAAAGAGTTGATGGAAAAAATAGGATTAAAGGACGTTAAATATTTTACGCAGTATTACTTACAACCAGCGTTGTTAGTGGGGGTTGTGGAAATGACGATACCAGATAAACCAAAAAGCAAAAATCAAAGTTATCGTTTGACAGAAAAAGGTAAAAACTATTAACACCCACTACTCGCCCCTCTGGGCGAACAACATAGAAAACTTTGAGTGTAACGAAAAGTGCCCCCGCCCTTACACTTTACACTCTACACTATACACCAAAACAAGCGGCTCCGCCGCCTGAAAAACCTCTCATTTTGGATTGCCAATGTGCGTTGCACATTCTTCCAATCCACAAATGGAGAAAAATTGACGATAATTGACGAATTAAATTGACATTAATTGTCGTTTATGATGACATACTTCCTTATCATACAGATTCAGGAGTGTTGATAGTTGGGGTAAAACAGTTTTTGTCTAATTCGCAAATTATTGATTTTTAATGAAATAACATATTCTATTGCGCATTTTTGTGCAAAACAAAAAAAACGCAGTAGAAGATTGTAAGTGCTTGATATATAGTCCGATAGCAACAAGAATATTATTAACAACATAAAATAACCCAATTGTACATAATTTGTACATAGTAAATTTTCAAATTGTAAATTATCTCGGCTTTGCCGCAAATATAAACAAGAAATTAAAATAAACTGAATTTGAAGAAGTTACTTAACATATTACTCCTTACTCTCCTGCTCCTCGTAGTAGGCACATTCTCAGTGTCTGCTCAAATTGTGGATGCGGAGGGGCAATATGTGGATACGGTCTTTCATGATAATGTGGACCGCACGGCGGAGGATTTTGTGATTGCATCGCTATTGGTTGCTGATCCAGGCACGGTGATGTACTCCGTTCTAGGTCATGCGTGCCTTCGTTTGCAATGTCCAGCTTTTGGCATGGACTACTGCTTCTCTTACGAGAGCGAGGGTGTACAAAACAGGGTGCTGGATTTCCTCGCTGGCAAACTAATGATGGGGTTATTCGCTATCCCAGTAGAGGATTATTGCGCACAATATCGCGAAGAAGGTCGAGGAGTATATGAATATACACTCAACCTCCCTATAGAGGTGAAGCGCGAACTTTGGCGCGTCTTGGACGAGCATCTGGCAGAAGGCATCCGTCTTCCTTACGACTACTACCACCGCGGTTGTGCTACCACCGCGTTGGAGTTTGTGAAGGAAGCATTGGGCGAAACAGTGATTGTGTATGATAGATCGTTGTACGAACAATCGTTGAATTCACGAAAGATTTGGATTGATGGAACCCAAAGAGCATTATGGGTACGCTTTATTGCGTTATTTATAGCTGGAGGCGAAACAAGTGTTCCTTTGTATGGTGAGAAACAATTGATTATCCCTACCGATTTAGTCCGCGCATGGCAACAAGCCAAGGTGAATGGCAAACCATTGTTGGCAAGCGAACCAAACATATTGGTTGAGGGCGAACCGAAAGTAGCAGATGGTTGGTTTACGCCAATGGTGTTGTCAATTTTGCTCCTTGTATTGGCTATCGCGAACCTCTTTTGGGGTAAACCCTATTTTGACTGGCTAATGTTGGCAGCGCAGACCCTTATCGGTTGTTTTATGACCTATTTGATATGCTTCTCTGACCTCTGCTGCACAGAGTGGAACTGGCTAATAATCCCTTTCAACCCATTGCCACTTATCTTTTGGCATTGGCGCAAGTATTGGGCATTACCATACGCAGGGGTGTTGGCAGTATGGTGTCTTGTTATGGCAGCGATGACTATTTGGGGACATGTGTTGGTAGACTGGAGTCATATGCTGGTAACGGTGGCTTGGATGGTGATTATACTTAAACAATATATACAATTTGTAACTACTAAAACGAAATAAATATGAAGAAAATGTTTTCTACTGGAGTTAAGCAATCGTTACTCGGTGGTGCGATGCGACGAATGTTTATTGCCCTGCTATTGTTCAACGCAACGGCAGCTGTCGCTGGTGATGATTATTATGCAAAATTTACAGCTAGGGCGGCTACTGGTGGAGGTAAAGTGTATGTGAATACTCGGAACTCAGAGCCTAATGCAGCGCAATATGATGATGATGTCACAACAAATACAACATCTAATGCGGCTGAGCAAAAGGCTTATCTTTTTTCTCTTGCAGATGATGGTTATTATTTGCAATATTGGAAAAAAGATGGCTCCGATGATGTGTTTTCTATAAATGCAAGCGGAGTTGAAGTAAAGGTTGACGCTACAGCTTCAGAGAATAGTAGTAGTAAAAGAGTTGATGGCGGTACTTATCTAGCTTATTTCACTCCTGTTCTAGTCAATAGCGGTGCCAATGCCGCAGCTCCAATTGCTGTGAATGATATCTATGTGGCTGATAACTCTTTGACAACTGCACACACGAATTCGGGTGTGGTTACTTTCTCTGTGACAGGAGCGGATGCTACAAGTGATTTTGAAACTCCTACTTTAGTTGGATCACCTGGTTTTTCCTATCAAAAGACGGAATATGCGAATGGTGTGATTTCGGTTACAGTTCAATATCAAGATCAAAATATTGATAATGTGAATGGGGCGAATAAGCCAGACTTGCATGCTACAATTACTTTGCGCTCCAAAGGAGATACAGATGGGTCGAACACTAAATCTGCTGTCATTACAGCAACATCAAATTTAACCCCCAATTTTACTGTTAATCCCTCAGAAGGTAAAGCATTTATTGATTTAACACCTAGTGCGCCTATGAATAATGACGCTACTTTGACTGCATCACTCGCAAAGGTGTTAAATGACGCAGCTAGTACTCCTACCACGATAAATGTTACCCCTAAGAATAATGTGGCAAATGCAGGACAATGGTCTATCTCGTTTAAAGATGCTGACGATGCTGCTAATAAAGGATTCTCTCTTTCTGGAGATGCCCAATCTGTTTCTTTCAAACCAAAAGAGGCATATAAAAATACAGTAGATATTGCTACTGTGATTTGTGTGCAATGTAGCTATACTGATATAAATAGTAAAGTAATATCTCAAGTTCATGAAATTACAATTTCCGCTGATGCAGGTGGTGTTATTACAATTCAAAACCAAGCGGATGGACTGATGCTTACGAATGCAGCGATGGTCTTGGATGTTGTGTATGGTGAATCGGGCGATGCTACGACTACAACGATACCATTTATGACTACATTGTCAGGTGTTACTCAGACATTATCCCCAGGATTCCCAACAGATTATATCACAAGTAGTCTGCAGGATGGAGATACAAAACTCAGTATTTCAGTTAAAAATACACTTTCTATTGGGCAGCATAACCACACAATTACTTTTGCATCAAGTGGTGTTACTGCTACATTGAATCTTACTGTTAATGTCCGTCTAGAGAAACCAGTAATTACGCCTATAGTGGGTGTAGGACAATCGATACAGTTAGATTGGCAAGATGTTTATGGTGCGTCAAATTATATTCTCAAGAGTGGAGCTACTACAATTGCTACTATTCCTGCTGCTAGTTCTACATATACAGTAAATCAATACAATGGGCAAAGTTTGTCAACATTAGCTGAGTATGCTTTTACTGTGACTGCAGTTTACGAACCGAACACTTTTGGAAATTCAATCTCTGACGAAGTGAGGGTGACTCCATCTATGCCTACGATTATTGAAGAAAGCAGTCTTTCTGGAATATCTATGTATACAGGTACAGACCAGTCTGGAGCATTCCCTTATAAAGCTAAACAGCCGATAGATTTAACACATATCTTTGATGCTAATGGAAATGCTTTGTTTGATGAGTTGTATATCTTTGGAATAACAACTAATACGAGTGGTGG
This sequence comes from Paludibacteraceae bacterium, assembly GCA_045532735.1. Lineage (GTDB taxonomy): Bacteria > Bacteroidota > Bacteroidia > Bacteroidales > Paludibacteraceae > Colicola. The sequence goes on from JAZSGL010000025.1 coordinate 47,085, forward strand.
AACTACACTAAATATGCCTAGCGAGTCGGTGCCATGTAATGCGCAAACACCTTGTTATATATATAATAAGATCTCAGCGACATCATATCAATTCTCTCAAGAAATTGATGCTGCTGCTAAGCGTTTTGATCATAATACAAGCAAAAACGGCAAAAAACTCTATTTTACAGGTTATTGTCCGTTTGCCTATATGGGTACTACCTTAGATCATGAGGGATGGATGTATTTTAGAGGTGGAGATGCAACGGTAGATCTCTATTTGGAGAACTGCGATATGCGTGGACGCTACAAAACTCCTACAGGTATTAATAGTGGCTATTCTGATAGGCTTGATATTAGTATGGGTAGTAGTTATTTTCATGGTTTCTCTTCTATATTTGTGTTTAATAGTACTAGCTCCGAGATAGAAAAGCCATATAAACCATCTATTCATATAAGAGGAAATAACCATTTAAAAGGACAAGGAGGTTTTCTGGAGTATGTTTATGTAGTTGTAATCTCGGGTCTCCTTGAGAAAGAATACTTGCGACATGTTCCAATTATCAGTGCTCCAATAACTATTAAGCCAGATGCCAATAAATGCTATACTGCTCTTGCTATGGATGATGTGTGGCCTGCGGTGGATGATAAAACGGAAATTACGAACGGATACCTCCGTTTGGACTCTTATACCGTATCGGGTGAAGCATCAGAGCGTGGCCTCTGCGTGGATTTAGGCTCTAAGTATGGTTCATTGACTATTAATGGTGGACAATATCATCTACGAAATTCAGCAGCCGATTACAACTATACTTGTAATTTGGCAATAGCTTATCGTTGCTATGAAGGTTCTCTCGATGGAGAAAATACACTTGCTACATTATATGGTTTTGGTAGTGATGCAACCGAATGTAAAGTGGTAATTAATTCCGGAACTTTCACGATGTATAAAAATGTGTATGAAGGTACAGGTGGTGGATACTATTATGACCAAGATAATTATATGGACTTGCGCTTGCCCGCAGGTGGAGGCGCGTCACGCGTTAATGGTGGTACATTCAATGGCATTTCTAATGTGTTGATGTGTTCTAATGTGATGTCCTCTGGTGCTAGCCCTAAAAATGCTGCAGGTTTATCGCTTTGTATGCAAAATATACCAGCTACAGGAACAAACTCTTATGGAGGATCTACTTTTGAAATTCCTGAGCCATTTAACGCTGCTTATCTAAGCAACACTCCTATATACGATCTGTCCACGGCAGAAAATTTGAATAAGGTAACGATACCAGATGTGAATGGTTATGCCTATTATGGAGCGCAGTCTGTAAATGCAAATGAGGGTACAGTTAGAGTGTTATTGCCTATTAATGCTTGTGACGATTGTGAGGATTGCGAACTAATCGAAGAAGCGATATATTATAACTGGTCTACTGTTCCTCCTGAGATAGAGTTAAAAATGGCTGCAACGCCTATGACGATGGGTGGATCAATTGAGGTACCAACCACAGGTTCTTCAATACACCCAGTGGGAGCTGATGCTGTTGAGTATAGGGTAAATAATCTTCTGTATGGTGATTTGGCCGGATTGGAAGGCTATTCTGCTAGCGTGAGTGGTGGAGATGTTACGGTTAAACTAGCGAATGACAATTATACTCGTGGCCAAGTTACTAACGCAAATCCTTATTCCATTGAAAGAAACATCAATTATGTTAGAACATTTGAGGCTGATAGATGGTATTGTTTCGTGGCGCCATTTAATGTTCATGATGTGTCTGTATTTGAGATTGGAGAATCTGCTGTTAGCTCTCAAGCGAATCGAGATGATGCAATAAGACTACAGAGTGAGTATAATCTAAGAATTTGGGAAACATTGTATTATGCTATCCTTCCAATAAATGGTCGTGCATCTGGTCGAACTCTTTTACAGGTTTTAGGGGGGTCTGTCAATGCGATTCCACTAGAGCATTATGATGGTGGAAATATCGCAACTGCTAATTATTACTTGTATAGATTGGAAAGTGAAGAATTTTCTACCGATGCTACGGGTGATAACCTAAATATTACATGGCTACCAGTCGAGAAACCAGCACCGGGTGCTCCTATACTCGAAAAAGGGAAAGTATATGCTATACAATTCCCATATTGTCCTATGTGTGGTGATTTAGCATCTCGAACTTACTATGATTATTGGACCAATAAATACATATTATTCCATGGTAGTGGTCGTCAACAGATTGAAGGAACAAATCATCATAGCACGATTTTAGCTACTAATCCAAGTACTGGCAATGCAATATTGACAGGAAATTCTACTCTAGCAGATATGACTGCACCTTCTGGAGCGTATGTTCATCAGTATGTTGACATAAATACGGACGATGATGACCAAAGGAAACAAGATTGGTTCGTACAGCCAACAACTAGTTATACGGTAAAACCTACAGAGGGGTATTTGCTCTATACTCCTAAAGCTGGTGCACAAATGCCAATGCGCATTTCTCGCTCTGGACAAATAGAATATGCCGAAGGTGAGACCACAGGCATTGGCGGTGTACCAACTGTTGGTGATCGCTCCACATTGATGCTCTTTGGCGCATTTGATGGGTTTGAAGTGTTATCGCTAGGCGAACAACTAGTAGTTGTTTATGATCTACAGGGTAATATAATCTTCAAACATTATATGAACGAGGGCGAGCGTGCGCATGTGAGCACAGGCGTAGGTGTATTTATTGTACGCGGAGAGTTTGAAACTATCAAAGTAGTGGTGGATTAATAGAAAAGTAAAGGTGATTAATAAAAAAAGATTTAATTTTTTAAAAAGTGTTGCATAATTCAATAATTTTATGTAACTTTGCAACCCGATTAAAGAGTGTAAATAACGAGAGAAAATAACTATGAGACGATTTTTAATGATGCTATTTGTAATGTCAACTGTGTTACTGGCAAATGGACAGAATTCTGGGTATGGTAACATGTGCGATCAAGTTAACTTTGTGGATTCCACATTGTCGCAAAATATAGAAGCGAATCATATGTATGTGTTTGGAGCACAAACAGAAGATTTGCCGCTAGTAGTCTATTTTTACCCTGACGAGGAAGGTGCTAGTGAACCACAGGTGTATGTGGATTTGACATGTGAATCGGGGGTGTATGATGATGAGAATGTTAGAGATATTGTAGATCTCGCGGCAATTTATGATGTGTATTTCCCATTTGGTTTGCCTTTTGAGAAACTATATCAAGATGGCCGTACAGTTTATCGTATGAGTTATGACCGTAGTTTGCTTGATTTGCTTGCTGTTCTTGGAGTAGATTATAGTATTCCAGTGTATGTGGCTTTTCAAAGTGAAGTGAGCGGTGTTGTTCAAATGAATAATATGAAGGCTGCTACTCAATGTACTGAGTTGTGTCAACGTGTTGATCTTCAAGATACACTTTATTTGCGAGCTAATGCAGAAAATCGTTTCTATTTCCCTGTTGAAGAATGGAGTGGTAATAATTTGTCCTTTACATGGTTGGGTGATGGTGATGTTCGTGCTTATTTGGAGACGGATTGCGAGTTTGATACCTTAACTAGTAGGTATGTGTACGATTTTGCGGATACTGATAGCAGAGGATATGCCGTGCAAAAAGTATCACAATTGGCTTTGGATAATTATATTGAGTCGTCAGAAGATGGTAATTTGTATGCTCTCTTTGTGGCTTCAGAAGATGGAAAAGTATATCTTGGCGATTATGTAGATCATGGTTCGGTAACATTGAATTCTTGTATTGGTAATCTCAAATCTACTGCTATTAATTTTCCAACCACAGATTTGAGCTTAGCCGCAAAGATACCATCTAAGTCTTATCGTATTCAGGCTTCAACTATTCAAGATAAGAATATTCGTATGAAATGGAAAACCACAGAGAATAAATTGGCAGTCGCATACTTTGCTAATTTCTGCGGTTTCGAAATAAAGGCGACAGATCCTGATGTGATTGACACTGTGCATTTTATTTACAATGAAGAGGAGCAAGCAATGATTGCAGATATTCCACTTGATCGTGTCAATAAGATTGTTAAGCAGAATACAGAGGGTTGGCTCTTTATGCAAATCTACCGCCAAGAGGCAGGTACATTCTCGTGGGATACCTACCAATTGATTGAACCAGATTGTGATGTCAAGAGCGTTCTCCTTCAGCCAAACGATAGCGTTTATATGCCAGCTAACTATTACAATACAATCTACAAGTTGCCTGTGGATGTATGGAAGGACCATGCTCATACCTTTACATGGCGTGGCAACCGTCAGGCATATATCTTCATCGCTGATACTTGCTCCTTTACGCTTGCTCCGTACAACGAGCATGTGGGTAAATACATGGCAATCAATCCTAATGAGACGCTAGAACTCAATGAAGATGATATGGATTATTTGGTAGAAGACTTTGCCGATGACAAGAACAACCTCTACCTCCGTCTCCGTAGCGAGACCGAAGGATATTTGGTAACACACCAAGTTGAGAAAATCGTCATCGACACTATAGAGACTACCGTTAGTGCATGCGAATCCTACGAGTGGAAAGGTACTACCTATACCGAGTCTGGCACTTACGAACATCATTCTATGGATGGACAGGGCAAGCAAACTCACGAGATCTTGCATCTGACTATCAACCACAGCGTTACAGTAGAAATAGATCAAACTGCATGCGACTCACTGGTATGGCACGATAAGAAATATACCGAATCGGGTACATATACCTATCTCACCCAAACTCTACAAGGCTGCGACAGCACCGAGATCTTGCACCTGACTATCAACTATAGCGACACAACCAAGTACTCTGCAGAGGTATGTGACTACTTTGTTTGGAAGGATGTGAAATATACCACCTCTGGTATCTATACCCACCGTACTCAAACGGCGCAAGGATGTGACCACGTCGAGCTCTTGCAACTGACGATCAACTATGGCGATACCGTCGAGCTTGCTCCTGTCACTGCTACCGACTCCTATATCTGGCACGATATCGAATATACCGAGTCGGGTACCTATACCTACCTCACCAAGACCGATCAAGGGTGTGATAGCCTCGAGATCCTGCAACTGACCATCAATACCAGCGCAGGGGTGGAGAATGCCATCGTGGCGGAAGGCGAAAATGCCAAATTGGTGATGATCAACCAGTCACTTTATATCCAAGTTCAAGGCACTAAAGCCACTGAGTATTATGACCTTACCGGCCGAAAGGTAGAAATAATGGACTAAAATGTAGTTTTTGTTAAGAAAAATGGCATAAAATTTGTGAAATGCAAAAAAAAGTTGTAACTTTGACGCCAAATTTACATTACTCGCCTGTACTTCCCGATGCAGGCGGGTAATAATGGTAAAAGAAAATAATAAACATAATTAATAATCAACTAAAAATCAAAGTAAAATGCGTAAAATTTTATTCTCTGCCATTGCTCTATTGATCTCAGCCACTATGTTGGCTGTTGGTACGGGCGATGGAAAAAGCCAATCTAATGCGATTGACTTTGATTGGGGTAGCGCTTACATCCACGAAGCTAACAACACTTTGTGGTATTCTGTAGGGCTATCTAGCTTAAGCGAGGAAGCTAACAATCCAACCTTAGCATTGTATTTGACCAACCTTACTGCAGACCAAGCTAATGTAACACTCTCTGCAAAGGCAGTCATTAATCTTCCGCTTCTCGGCGCACTCGAGTTGTCAGTTCCACCTACTGGTGATGGTACTGTAAACTACAACATCGTAGGTAAAGGTCATGAGATTTGGACATTGCCTACTACTTTTGACCTTACAGAGTATGCCGATAGCCAACCTATCCTTAAGAAGGTGTTTGCTGATCCTAGCAATGTATCCCTCGCTGAGCTTCGCGAGTTTGGATTGGATGATGTATATCTGCAAGTGGCTTCTAACAAGCAAATCGCTATCGCAACCAAAGTGTATGAGCAAGAAGAAATCATCGACGATGCTTGTACCGAGGCTGTTGCCTTCGAGTGGACTGGCGAATCTGTCGCTGCTGGCGAGAAATGGTTCTACCTCAACCTCGCTGAGGTTAAGGCTAGCAACGAGAAGCTCAACTTCGTGGTAGAGAACAATGGTTCTGCCGTTGCTAATGTCGCATTTGACCTCTATCTAGATTGCCCTGCTTCTGCTATCGTACTCGACTACGATTGGACCATCGCTGCTGGTGGCCAACAATCCGAGGCTCTAGGTCGCTTCCTTTTGAACCAAATCGCTGAGGACTTCGTGTACCTCCACCTCACTACCGACCAAGCTATTACCCTCAAGGCAGAGAAGGAAGTATTACCTCCTCCTACACCAGCAGATGACCTCTTCGACGCTACATCTGCTCCTGTAATGGGCGATAAGATCTCCCTCAACAATGAGGCTAAGGTCGTAAAGGTAGTTTTGAATGATCTTAAGGCTCCTAAGGGTTACAAGACCGTTTGCCACATCATCAACCATAGTTCTGCTGAGGTAACCCTCAAGCAAGAGGTTGCATTCGAGCCATTGGCTACTATCCACAATACAGATGTGAAGAACCTCACTATTGCTGCTGATACCAAAGTTGATATGCCAATCTCTGGCAATATGCTTGACAATATCAAGAGTGATGCTGCATACTTCCGTTTGACCGCTAATGGACAAGTTACCATCATGTTTGAGCAAGTGCCAGTTGAGGCTCCTGCTACCAAACCTGAGGTGGTTGCACCTGCTTGCGACGAGAGCTATGTATTCGATTGGAACTCTACTATCAAGCAAAAAGCATTCCACACCAAGTGGTATGAGCTTGACATCGCTCCACTCAAGCAAAACGATGAGCAAGTGCAGTTGACCTTTACCAACCACTCTGATTCAATGGTTGTTGTACTTGGTTCTATCTTGCTTGATTGTGATTCTAAGGATACCATCCCTTACGCTTTACCTATCCCTGCAGGTAAGTCTGTTAGCCAACTCATCAACTACAACTTGCTAGCTGCTTCACTGCTCGAGCGTATCTATGTGTCTGTTACCATGGTACCTACCACAATTGACGCGCTCACCGATATCACCTCTATTCGCGATAAAGAAGATGTTAAGGACCTCCTCTCTTTCAACACTAATGCTGAAATTGAGATTTCTGCTGTTAAATCTTCAGCACTCGTAGATCCTACCTTGTGTAACACCAACGAGACACTCCAACAAGGTGTTAAATACACCCAAGCTGCTGGAACTACTAAGTGGTATCGTGTTACTGAGGACTTCATCAAAAACGATCTTGGAATCCTCTCTTCTCTCACCATTGAGAACCAAGGCAAGAGCGCAGCTAATGTTACTCTTGGCGCTACCATCGCTTGCGATTATGGCGTAGTTAGCAGTGCTACTATTACCATCCCAACATGGTTCGACCTCACTTCTATCATCCCTAGCGGTGCTTACTATCTGATCGATAAACTCACCAACAAGGAGATCACCGAGTTCTATATCGAGGTAACTACCGACCAACCTATCATGTTCGGCTTCGGCGTTGAGTATGGCAATGCATTTGGTTGCGACGATGCTACCAATTTCGATTGGGCTACCGGTACTACCATCCCTGCTAACGATGCTAAGTGGTACAAGTTTGATGTTACTGACCTCAAGGCTAACGAGGAGCAAGTTAAACTAACCTTTACCAATACTGCTGACTCTATCGCATGGGTGGCTGCATTCCTTACACACGAGTGCCCATTCTATGTGGGTCTTCCAATGGTATTCCCTGTACCTGCTGGTGCGAGTGTAGATAAATGGATTGATTATAGCTTCATCGCTTCTTCACCAATCAATGATATCTACATGGCCGTTTATACCGATAGCAATATCGAGATCAAGGCTGAGAAGGAAACTGCTAAGATTACTCCTGCTGTTGACTGCACCGAGGCTACCATCGTAGAGCCAAATATACTCTATACCGTACAACCTGGTACAAGCTGGTATAAGTTCTCTGCTGAGCCATTCATCAACACCGTTGATACCCACGCACGCATCAGCTTCGCTAACAAGAGTGGCAAGACTGCTCATGTTACCACTGGCGCTACCGTAGGTTGCGAGTATGGTATCCTTACTCGTGGTAAACTTCCTGTTCCTGCTATGGATGTGGATGTGAATATTCCTACATGGGTATTTGGCGTATTGAGCAAATTCGTTGACGAGGATGTTAACCAATACTATGTAGAGGTAACTACCGACGAACCTCTCCAATTCCAAATCGAGATGGAGATGGCATGTGCTGATCCTGTATATGTAACCGACTCTATCGCAGAGGTTCTCTGCCCAGGTACTGAGTTTGTAAATCCATATACTAACGATACACTCATATTTGCAATTGATACTGTAATTGTTGATACAGTTGAGACCGAGGATCCTTGTACCTTCAATGTACATGTGATTACATTAACCACTATGCCACGTGAGTTCGTACTCGATACTACATATGTATATTGGTGCGAGGGTAAAGAATTTGTACACCCTGTTACTGGTGTGGTAACCACTATCTTTGAAGATACAACATTCGTTGATACCTTGGCTACTGCAACTCCTTGTGTGGATTCAGTAGTGGTATATGTAGTGGCTCCTGTGAAAGCTCCTCAATATATGACCAAGGAGATCTTAGAATCTATAGGTGCACTTCCTGTATTGGCTCCAGGTTACAAACCAAACATTACTGGTACCATCACGAAAATCTTGCAATACTATGCAGATAATGATTCTGAAACTGTAGCTGATGTATCTGATGTTACATGGGAAGGTGCTGACGTAGTGATTGATTGCGCAGCTACTAAGCACAAAATGAAATTGGTTGTTACCGCAGAATGCGAGAATGTGATGACTATTCCATTTACCTTCGACGTAACTCCTACTGCTACTTCTACTAAGATTGAGAAGAAGACTATCTGCTATGGCGGCTCTTATACATGGCCTATAAATGGTCAATCATACACTACAACTGATGTTCACAAATATACTGAGCCTAGCACTATCACTGGTTGCGACAGCGTATATCATGAGTTGCACCTCACCGTATTGCCAGATGTACAAAACCTCCCTGTAGAGAAGAAGACTATCTGCTATGGCGGCTCTTATCCATGGAATGGTCAAGACTGCAACGAGAGCAAGACTTATACCCATGTGGTTAAGAACTCTTTGGGTTGCGATAGCTTGATCTG
>JAZSGL010000073.1:0-34904 GCA_045532735.1 Paludibacteraceae bacterium
GTAGTCACCACCCTTGATAGTGTCGTAGAAGAGGCGATAAACAGAGTCGCCATCGTTTTGGTAGTTCTTAGCCGCGTTGATACCACCTTGTGCAGCGATAGAGTGTGCACGACGTGGAGAGTCTTGGATACAGAAGTTGAGGACATTGAAGCCCATCTCTGCGAGGGATGCCGCAGCAGATGCACCAGCCAAACCAGTACCAACTACGATTACGTCAAGACGACGCTTGTTGGCAGGGTTGACCAACTTCTGATGGTCTTTGTAATTGGTCCATTTCTTCTCGAGTGGACCAGCAGGGATCTTCGCCATTTCAGGCGTAATAACCTGCGCAGTTTCTTTTTTTGTTGCCATATGTTGTTTAATTTTTGTTCAAAATTGTGTAGAATTGTGTAGAATGGTTTAGCATTGTACACGAATGGTTTTATGCGCAGAGCATGCCGATACCGTAGCCAAGATAATACATAACTACGATAGCGAAGAGACCTACTACGAGGGTAGCTACGATGCAACCGATCACTTTCACACGCTTCATCCATACGAGGTTGTTGAAGCCCATGGTGTGGAGAGCTGACCATACACCGTGACGGAGGTGGAACCACAAAGCAACGAGCCATGCCAAGTAGAGTACGCAGTACACTTGACCCCAGATAGGAGTGGTGAAGAGTGCCTTAACGAGGCCAGCGCCATCGGTTGGAGCGAACTCAGATACAGAGAAATCGTGCGCACCCAAGATGTGCATAATCTCAGTAAACTGCATCTTAAACCAGAAGTTAGCCATGTGGAGAACGAGGAAGCCGATTACGACGAAACCGAGCACCAACATGTTCTCAGACTCCCACTCAACGCCTTCGCGTTTAGCAGTAACAGCATAGCGGTCTTTACCACGAGCCATACGGTTTTGGATGGTCAGGTAAAGTGCGTAAGCAAAGTGCAACACTACCAAGAAAGCAAGGCCAGCGGTTGCGATCAATGCATACCAGTTAGCTCCAAGAATAGAGCAGATTACGTTGTAGGCCTCCTCCGAGAACACCAACGCGAGGTTCATCGCGCCGTGGAAAAGCAAGAAGAAAACCAAAGCCAGACCGGTGATACTCATCACCAATTTACGGCCAATAGATGAATCTTTTAACCACATAAGTTTTTTGATTTTTGTTGTTTTTAATTATGATTATTGTATTTTTTGCGTAGTTTGCATAATCAACATGCAAAGGTACGAAATATATTTCGTTTAGCCAAAAATTATCAGTAAAAACTGCTGTAGAATATAAAATAAACCTAAAAAGCATTAAAAGCTGTATGAAAAATTTGCATATTTGCACAAAAAGTAGTACTTTTGTAACTTGAAATAATGTGGACATTACTGCAATGACGCAACGATACTTTGGTTACATATTATTAACATTAGTCACTATCGCTATGCCTATTCAGGCGCAAATCAAGGGGGCCGGTAGCGGTGTATTTAACTTTTTGAATTTGCCAGCATCTTCTCGCCTAAATGCCTTGGGCGGAGAGAATGTGTCTATTGCTGATGGTGATATCAGCATGGCATTTATCAATCCAGCTCTGCTCACACAGCACACTGATAAGGTACTACAATTAAACTATGCGTACCATCTGGCAGGTAGCATGTTTGGTAGTGTAATGTATGGACATAACTACATGGATAATTATTTTGCAGCAGGTGTACACTACCTAGACTATGGACAAATGCAATACGCCGACGATATGGGCAATCTATTAGGCGCCACCTTCACTGCGAAAGACATTTGCGTTAACCTCATGTATGCAAGGCAGTTAGGTCCAATGTTCCGTGTAGGAGCAACGATTAAGCCCATCATTAGCGTCTATGAACGATACACTAGTTTTGCTTTGGGTGCCGATGTCGGAGGTCATTTTCAGACAACAGATAGTTTGTTTCAATTGGGATTAACATTGCGCAATATAGGTTGGCAATTAAAGTCGTTCTATGAAGAAGATTTCGGTCAGCATACTGAGATGCTTCCTCTGAATTTGGAATTAGGAATGAGTTTGCGATTAGCACATGCACCTCTTCGTTTTTCGCTCACAGCACACAATCTTCAGCGTTGGGACATAGCTCCAAACGAGCAAGATGTAAAATGGTATGATATGCTCTTCCGACATACGATTTGGGCAGTGGACATTGTTCCTAAAAGCGAAAAATTTTACCTAACAGTTAGTTACAACCATCGCCGTCAAGCAGAGATGACGATTAAGGATGTAAGAAGTCTAGCTGGTTTTTCATTCGGAGCTGGTGTAAAAATATATAAATTCCGTGTTGGTTTTGCCATGAGTCAATACACAAAGGGGAATTTTACATACCAAGCTTCCATTTCCACTGATATAAATAGTTTTTTGAAATAAGATGAAACAAATTATCGTAGCCATTGACGGCTATTCATCATGCGGTAAATCTACGATTGCCAAAGCGCTTGCTAAATATGCAGGGTATACTTATGTAGACACGGGTGCGATGTATCGTGCAACAGCACTATATGCACAACGAGCAGGTTTATCCAATAACCTAGAAAAAATCATACCTCTATTAGACAATATTCAAATAGGTTTTATCCTCACCACAGAAGGTCAGCATGTCACGCTAAACGGCGAGGATGTAGAGGCATATATACGCACATTAGAGATTGGCAATCTTGCTTCACAAATTTCTACCATCAAAGAGGTAAGATCGTTCCTAGTAGCACAACAACAAGCCATGGGTACCAAGAAAGGTATCGTGATGGATGGGCGAGATATTGGCACCGTAGTCTTTCCTAATGCAGAGTTGAAACTTTTCCTTACAGCATCACCCGAAGTGCGCGCAGAAAGGCGCTTCAAAGAGTTGTTAGCAAAAGGGGAGGAACCTGTATTCGAAGATGTATTGCGCGACACCAATGACCGTGATTATCGTGATACTCATCGTGCGGAAAGTCCATTGCGTCAAGCGGATGATGCAGTAGTAGTGGACAATAGTAATATGACTCGCGAGGAGCAGATGGAGTATATTATTGGGGTGTTTAAAGGACGCTCGCAGGGCGAGCTATAGGACGCCGCAAGCGGCTATAGGTCATAGGTTAGAGGTTAAAGGCAAGGGATGAAGGTTACGATAGATGAGAATTCAGGATTTTGCTTTGGTGTGACAACAGCAATAGAGACCGCCGAACGCGAACTACAGAAGGGACAACTCTTCTGCTTAGGAGATATCGTACATAATGGTCAGGAGGTAGAGCGATTAGATAAACTAGGATTGGAAACAATTGATTATGATGATCTTCGGACCTTACACAATGTTCGCGTACTGTTGCGTGCGCACGGCGAGCCACCTAGTACTTATCACATTGCCAAGCGCAATAACATAGAGATTATAGACGCTTCTTGTCCAGTAGTACTACATTTACAAAAACGCATTCGTGACACTTACCTGCGACACCATGGCACAGAGGCACAAATCGTGATTTTCGGCAAGAAAGGACATGCTGAAGTGATTGGACTAGAAGGACAGACCAACAATACTGCAATCGTGATTGAACACATCCATGATTTAGATAAGTTGGATTTCGCTCGTCCAATATACCTTTTCTCGCAGACAACAAAATCCGTTGAAGAATTCCAGAATATTGTAGCAGAAATCAATAGGCGAAGAGATGAGAAGGCTATAAGGCAAGAAGGCGACAATATTGTCTTTGAGTATCACGATACCATTTGTAGGAATGTGGCTAATCGTGTTAGAAAACTGCAAGACTTTGCCCGCAGCAACGATGTGGTTGTCTTTGTAGGAGGAAAGAAATCTTCTAACGCAAAAGTACTATATAATCATTGCCTAGAGGTAAATAGTTGCACGGTTTTTGTGAGTAATACAGAAGATCTTACACCTGAAATTTTGCATCAATGTCATACTGCCGAATGCGTAGGAATCTGCGGGGCCACCTCCACTCCGAAATGGCTAATGGAGGATATAAAGCAGTTTATAATTGAGAGTTTATAGTATAGAGATAAGAATATATGGAATTTAAACCTAAAACAATCGGTGTTCTCACCTCTGGCGGTGATGCACCAGGTATGAATGCTGCATTGCGTGCAGTGACGCGTGCTGCTATTTCTAATGACATTAAAGTAAAAGCCATTTACCGCGGTTACAAGGGATTAATTGATGGCGAAGTCAAGGAGTTTACCACGCAAGATGTGAGTGGTATCATTCAGCGCGGTGGTACAATCATCAAGTCGGCACGCTGTGCAGAGTTTCCCACCAAAGAAGGTCGCCAAATGGCATACGAGACCATTAAACGTGAGGAGATAGATGCACTAATCGTAATAGGTGGTGACGGCACCTTCACTGGCGCTCGTTTGTTTGCTCAAGAGTATAATATCCCGGTAATTGGCATCCCTGGTACGATTGATAATGACCTATGGGGCACAGACGCCACTATCGGCTACGATACTGCATTGAACACCATCATGAATTGTGTGGACATCCTGCGCGATACAGCAACTAGCCATGAGCGGGTTTTTCTTGTAGAAGTAATGGGCCGCGATGCTGGATTCTTGACTTTGAATGCAGCAATAGCAGCAGGTGCAGAAGCAGCAATTATCCCTGAGCGTGCTACAATTATAGAACAAATAGAGGCAGCTATTGGTCAAGGTAAGCGCAAGAGTAAGAATTCTAGTATTGTACTAGTACAAGAGCATGCCATTGAAGGAGGAGCTCAAGCAGTTGCCAGAATGATGGAAGAGGCTCATCCAGAATTTAGTTCGCGTGTGACTATTTTGGGACACTTACAACGCGGTGGTTCACCTTCTGCAAGCGACCGCATACTGGCATCTCGTATGGGTATAGCAGCTGTACAAGCCCTATTGGAAGACCAACGAAATATTATGGTAGGTGTAAAGAATGGCGAGATTGACTATGTGCCACTAAGTAAAGCGATCAAGCAAAAGAAAGATATCAATGACGATAAATGGACTGCATTGCAGGTTTTGAGTATTTAAGCACATGAAAAAGATACTTATATTGTGTATGGTCATAGTAGTTGCTGTTACTACACATGCCAACACTCAATCTACACCATCAGATACTATAGATGTAGTATGCTATGATTTACAGCTCAATACTGATTTTATTGGGTTATTCGGGATGGCATATATCTTTGCTAACAATAGCGATTACAAATTAACAGGAGCTATTTTAGCTGATTCCATACCCCCTGGCACCTACACCAATTGTATGATGGATCTTGTGCACAAAGCAACCAATAAACAAATCCCCGCAACAAGCGTAACCATCAATCTATCAGTAGATCAAAACAGGAACTGTGCGATAACAGGTCATATGTTAGGCGAAGATAATATCTTGTATAACTTGGATCTTTCTTGGCAAACACCTTCGACCAAAGACACGGTGGCTATTGCATTTGAAAATTCAGCATGGGTAGCATATTATCCTGACTTAGGACATGACTTTATGTTGTCCAACGAAGATGAAAAATATGATATTGCTCTAGACATTGTTGAAGTCCCTATGGGTGAAAGTTTTACCGAGCGAAACTTGAATATCGGATATTGCCGCATAGCTAATAAGCAGTCAAAAGACACTATCAAGATAGCCGCAGCAGAGGGAAGTGTGTGGCAGTCAAATGATACCACTTACCTAAGTGCCATGGTAACTGGTTTTGACTCTATCATGTATGATATCAACCTATGGTATGCAGTGCCAGCGGTAGTAAAAACAGTAGAATTAGACATCCCTAATGCTGTATTTTACAATGAGCTTGCAAGTGATGGTTACTACGCACTTGTAGGTAGCACGACCGATCATAAATACGAGTTTGCTATTTCGCTGCTAGGTGACACAGAAGAGGATATTCCAGGCACCTATGTAAATGATGGATTATTTGGTGGTTTTAGCGGTAAGAACTACGATTTCCTCCATTTTATCGGAGGACAATATACCACCTATATTGCTCAATGGAATGCAAGCAAACAGGATTATGATATCATTTCTATTGAGAAGGGTGAAACGGTGGTAGAGATGAACGAGGAGCAAGACATCAAACTGCGAGGCAGTTTTGTAGGCGCAGATGGTGTGGAATACAAAGTTACTCTATCTACAAAGGTTGACAAACCTCGTATTATTGACGATGCTACCGAGGGTGCAGTAGAACGCATATATGTTAATGAAGATGAGTTGGTGGTAGAAAAGTTGGCAGAGGATGAGGTTCGTTTGGAAATAATGACCGATCGCGATCTACTAGCAATGTGGTTTTATGTAGAGTGGATAGATGGCGAGATTATCATCCCAGAGGGAGAATACTCGATTGACACATCCGAAGACTATTGGTCGGTGGTAGCAGCCGATGGCAGTTTGGGTAAAACCTTCTACGCGACACACGATGGAGAATACTTCACATCGTTCTATTTCCTGACTAGTGGTACTGTAACGATTAGCAAGAAGAATGGCAAGTTGTGTTTTGAGATAAATGCGCTGAACTCATATGATGTACCAGTACATATCATCTATGAAGCTTCTACAACAGCAATAGAGAATATCTCCACAGAGCAGATAAATAGTCAAAAGAAGATTATAGATGGCCAGATGATGATTATCCGCAATGGTAAGAGATACAATGTAATGGGAACGCAAGTAAAGTAATCTCAACCAATAGATATCAAAAAAAGTTCAGCTGCGATGCTGAACTTTTTTATTATACTGTTTGCCTTTTTGCTTGTCGTCGTATATAGATTGCGTATACTACACATAAGATTGCGAACAATAGAGCCACATCCCATCCCCCTTCAATAGGCGTATCAGGCACGCCGGGTATTATAGGGCTATTATCCTGAGTAATCGGAATGAATCCTTCGCTAGAATCATTTGTATTTCCCAGTAAAACGCCACCTTTCACAGAACTTGCAATGGTTTTGATAGTGCCATTTGCAACAAAGAGTGGAGCTGTAGATGAATACTCTTTTTTTGCTATAGTAGTGCCGAATATACTTGTAGAATGGAACTGATATGATGGCGCTACGGCCGCTCCACCGTTGGAATATGAATGATACCTGCTCGATGCGGTACTAAATAACTGTGCACGCAAATATCCCCCATTAGTGAATGGGCAAAGTATCAATAATATAATGAATAATCGTTTCAAAACTCTCTGCTTAAAAAATCTTATCTACAAACACACTTAAACGCCTTGTCATTTACTCGCAACACATACACACCGACAGGCAATTCCGACAAATCCACCACACATGGAGAACCACCTAAAATATAATTAGCAACTGCTGTACCTCCGATGGAATAAACTACCATATCACTTCCTTCTGGTGCGGCAACTACATGTGCCATTTTATCATATACATAGACTTGCACCTGAGGTTGGTCTGTAGTAACATCATTAGAGCGTCGGTCCAACAATAAGAAACGCTGATTATTAATAGAATTAGGCTCAGCTGTGAATCTGTATTCTACCCCATCACCAACAGCAATCAGAGTCTGATTTTGTAGGTCCTTAAGATATAGCATCTCGCCCACTACTGAAGTCATACGCAAGGTATATTCCGTATCAGCCCCCGCATTAAATCCTATATAGGTACTATCTATATTGTCTGAAACAGAAATTTCCATTTGTCCTTCTGCCTCAGTAGTGTAGATGCTCACTTGTGAAGCCACGGCCATATTGCGAGCGTCGTAGCCATTGTCGTAGCCCGCAGTAGCTGCGTCGTGTTGGATAATATACATGCGGTCAGCACCACTATTTTGGCTATTTACTTGCAGGCGAATACGCTTGAAATCCTCGCTTGTTCGCTCAGGAGCACGCATAGCCTGGTTGCTAGCATTAGCAGCGTAGATATGCTTGGCATAGTCCAATTTGATCTTTGCTCCATCCATTTGAGTTACCACATATACTCCTTGCATAGGGGGGATGGTGGTTTGATCATACTGAGCATCTATCAGACTTGCTCCCTTGGGGCTCAAGGCATAGTATTGACCTGGAGAAACGCCGTAGCTCATTTGGTTGTTGGCACCACCATTGTTTTGCCATTGTTTCCACGAGCCTGAATTGTATAGGTAGAAGGTTTGTTCTACTCCATCTGTAAAGTCCTCGTTATCGAAGGTAGCCAAATCGATAGGGGCGAGAAAACTATTGACAAAGAGATTGCTGCCTCGCATACCGTTTTGTGTAAGGGTTAGTGTAATCTCTTGCTCTTTATCTGGTATGATAGGAGTAGCTTGTATCTGGAAGCTAGCTGAATCTGCTTTGTTTTGTGTAAAGGCATATCCCACGAAGGGTTGCAGATTGGTGTTGGACATCTTGAGCCAACCTTGTTGTTCGTTCCAATGATAGATCATGGTTTTGTTGGCATCGCTCATCTGCATATCGCTGCCCGGTGCTCCCATGTATTGCCAAATCTCATCACGAGGATTACCTGAGTTATAGGCCGCTGTGGTATAATTGATGGTCACATTAGCACTTGGCTTATTCGCCGCACTAGGATCAACCTTCAAGAATCCCGCTCCATCAGGAGTATTATCAATGGTGATAAGTCCATTCGTGGTGAGTTCCAATCCATGGGAACCAATTGTCATACCAGCATTATGAGCAATATGCATTTTACCATTTTCAGCAAACTTCATACCCTTGACTTTCTCACGAGTTACCAGTTCAACCAGCGCCTTAATGGTCACAATATCATTCTCATTAGGCAATCGACAAATATTCCAGTTGTCTATCTTGTTCCAATCTGTATCAACTATTCCCAAGAAAATAGGATCATAGTTGATTGTAAAGATGTATGTAATTGCAAAAGGATGATAATTAGCATTTCCGTCATTATAACCTCTTATCGTAATTTCTCCTTGTTTATAAAGAACCAATTCACCTTCATTATTGAAATCTGCAACATCCTTACCATTTATCACTTCCCAAATAATATCAATATGTGCAGTAGTCTGCTCTGGGAATTCAATATCTCCACAATTAGATATCACCGTTGGTCTGTCTTGCCAATACAAGTTTTGAGTTCCAGGAGTTACATTGGCAATCAAATTAACCACACAGGTTGTTCCAGAAACACCATCCGTCAATGTCACAGTCTCTTGCGCATTAGCATTTACTTCAGATGGTATCCACTGCACTGTAATGGTTTTTGTGCCAAACTCACCACATTGTTCACCAAACGAAGTAGGATTGGTTGTAACAGTTCCACTTGAAGCAGTCAGATATACATCATCCTTAATATTAGCATAATTAACCACAAAAGTAGTATCCTCAATACTTCCCACATGTATTTCTCCCAGGTCAATGGTTTCTACCGCTTCTATGTATTGCGCTGGGTGCACCTGAATGTTTGATACATAGTGATAACCTTGTCCTCCTGCAGGACGCACAAAACGAATCTTTGAAGCATTGCGTGGGAGTGGAATATCGAACTCTAAATTCGTTTGATCCTCCGTTGGAGTTACTTCTTTTGCTAACACCCAATTACTATCGTCGGTAGTATTATACTCTGCTCTAATCTTACCAGCATAGTATTGTATACCTAAATCCCAAGAAGCACCACTGTGTTGGAATGATAATGTACCTGGCACTCCCTTCGTATGATCTATTGCAAATTCTCCTTGCACTATTTGATCTAAATTATATGCAAAGAATCTCACCTCTTCTCTATGATTCAATAGCAGCACATCCTCACATCCTGCTGCTGCAGATCTTACACGAACAGGTTTCGTCAAAGTAGCGACAGCATAGTCAGTATTACCCGGAGCGGTAACAGCCGCCGTGGTTTGACCTATGCTATGAATGCTCAGCACATTGCCTGCAACTGATACCACACTCGTATTATCTATAGTATACACCAATTTCTCGGTCAACCCAGGATGCTCTTCCCATTGTTTTGTTTCCTCATTTTGTAAATAGACCTTCGCCGTAAGATTAACATTATCACCTCCTACTACAAGATCTGTCAAGTCATCAGACCATACTATGTATTGAATAATCTTATCTGTTACAATAAAATTCTTGGTTATGGGACCCACAGGTTGCCATGTCTCGTTACCCGCTTGCAAAGCAGTAATAGTAGCCTCACCTGCCGCCTTAGGTAATAGGACTGTGCCTGCATTTCTTACGGCAATAACGGTTGTATCGGATGACGTATATGTCACTAGCAAACCACTACTAGCTGTAGCCGCATTAGTTATCTCGCCATCTTTCACACGAACAGTTGGTTTATCTACTGCCTTAAAGTCTGCACGCCACTCCAATTGTTGGGTTGGCTGATAAGAAGACGCATGCAAATAGACGGTATCACGATGTCCATTCAATTCAGCTAATTCATCGCTAATAACAATATAACTATTATTACCCGTAGTCTCATATGGGAGTGGTGAACTATAGGTTACCGATATATTTTCTTTACCATACTTACAACCACCTATAGTATCAATCAAAGTAGGATTAACCGTAAATCTTGAGTCATTAGACTCTACCTTCACCTTGTAACCAGCATTAGCATATTTCAAATCGAAGTTCTTTGTTTTACTTGTGAATACTTGATTTGCCTCAAAATCCAAATATTCTACTTCAATGGTTTCATCATCATTCACAGCATGGAACTCTTCTAGTTCGGTAACACGAATACCCGCATACCCATCTGTACCTTTAAAATAACCATTTAAGTTACCAGAATAGCACAGTTTCAAAAAACGAGTAGATGGAGATAATTGAAGCGTCACATTACTTTCTGTAGAAGTTTTATTATATATCTCCTTTAAATTAGAATCATCAACACCTTCTGAAACTGTAAAATTCACACCCGTTGCACCAGCCTGAATACTTGTTGTGAAAAATAATTTATCAGGAACACCTGTAAATCTGATAATTAGATAATTATCCTCCCAATCAAAACCTAGGTCATCATTATTAGAAAATTTCAATCCATTATCCCAACTTAAATCTTTATTGTGGGAAGAATAAAATACATTCCACATTTCATCCGACGAATCAATCACAAATGGTACATGGTTATTTGGATCAATTGGAGTGACAGCTTTGGTTTCTGTCTTTCCATACCAATAATAATTCTCTGCTTGAGTAACAGTCAAGGTAGTGGAAGCTTCTTTGTTATAAGTTGTTAAATTCAACTTCTGCGCATTGCTACCTGTTGACAAAGTCGCCACATCTTCATCAGAAGAACTATACGTTAATTTTAGAGACGCATTGTTTATTGATGAGGAAGATACAAAGAAATCAGCATATTGATTATTAAAATACTCTATCGTATTTACATTAGCCGCCTGTCCATGCCATTTAAACTCTGGCTGATGTTTAATCACCGCTATTTCATACGCCTCAGATTCAGCATAATAGTAATCATCATTGTCTTTATGTATAAAAGTAATTTTTGCTGTACCTGAATTAAGACCTATAATCTGATTCGTATTAGGATTATACGAAACAACTAAATTGGGATTTGGGCTATCTGCCTTTGAACTCGCATCAGGATAATGCTGTATCACATAATAAAAATCATCATTTTCATTTGCGGTTGGCTTTTTATCTCCTACATGCTCAAACACGAAATCAGTTATGACGGACTCTCCCACCTTAACACCGCTAATATCATTTCCAGTAAATAATGGCTGATTCTTAGGCATAAACACTGCATACATAGTGATAGTAGTAGGTGCATCTGCGTCATTGCTCTTTGATGTTAAATTTTCTGTATATATTGCACTAGTAGACACATATTGTGCATCAGACGGATTACGCTTCCATCCCACAAAATTATAACCTTCTTTTGCCACAGCCTTGAAATAGGCTGTTTTTGTCATTCCTGTAGACACATCATAAATTTGAGCATCATAAGAAGTAGCCACCGCCTCACTAGCAAAAAAACTTCCTTCCACCCACGAAGCATATACATCACCACCCGTATTAGGTTCCGCTACAGCAACCGCCTTATATTGAAACAAAGGCATTCGTTGTGTAACTTTATATGTGTAACGAATATTATGCAAAGTAAAAGTAGCGTAATCTTCTACCCAATTTGACCAAGATGATTTACTATAATAGTTTTGAGTATATAATGTCACATACGAATCTAATCCTTGAGTATTTTCTATTGATATATCTTTACTACCACCCTCTCCCAGATCCTTCGTTCCGCATGAAATCCAATCATTATTATTAAATCTCGCATTAGCCCAGTCACATCCATCATTACAATATCCACGGACAGCAGCTTGAACTTTAGTAACTTTAACATTATATGGGTTATTATCATTAGATTGTGTACTCCATTCCCATTTACTGCTATGCACATTACCATCTTTTTGGTCAGGATAGTCAAGACGCTTAACTCCCAACGTATTATACCAACTCACCCCCGATATACTAAATTTAACATTATTAGTATATTCCCCATTCGTAATCTTTTGCAAATCGTCATTATCAAAAGTTGTAGTTCCATTAAACCTCTCAACCCAAGTATATTGCAAGCTTTCCGCCCACACATCACCAACTACCACCATCAATATGGCGGTAATCACAAACATATATCGTAAAAATCGTTTCATTTATTAATCTTTACAGCCTAGTATTAGTTATTAATCTAAAAGTATCATTTTTTAAGATTGTACCTATGAATGCGCTTTTAAAGAAGCCGAAAATCGGTGCAAAATTAATATATTTCTACGAAACACGCAAATTCCCACACGCGTATGCGCGCACATTATAAATAGGTGTAGTGTTTTTCATAACAAACGACATATTCTAAACGAAATTTGTAAAATCCACATGACAATCTTACACAACAACAAAAAAAATGCACATCCAATGGATGTGCATTCTTCTTATTTTCTGATTATTCAATTACTCGCCATCGTGCGCATGCAATTGTTGTACATAGATTGCGTGCATCATTTTCTCACGCTTAACCTCTGATGGCTTGTTGAACTGTTGACGACGACGAAGCTCTTTTACAACACCTGTCTTGTCGAATTTGCGTTTGAATTTCTTAATCGCGCGCTCGATGTTCTCACCTTCTTTAACTGGAACTATGATCATTGCATACACCTCCTTTTCGTTTTCTCTCCAGGCAGTTAGCCCGTTCTGAGTGATAGTGACTGTTTAAGTCTGTCACCTGACCTTTTTTATGGGTTAATAATTATTTTCTTTCAAAAAAGACCACTCAACGTATGTTAAGCGGTCTTTTGTACCCAGAGCCGGGGTCGAACCGGCACAGGGGTGAACCTACTGGTGTTTGAGACCAGCGCGTCTACCGATTCCGCCATCTGGGCCTGCTTTTTTCGAAAGCGGATGCAAAGGTACTGTTTTTTTTTGAACTGACCAAATAAAAATGCAAAAAAGTGCACAAATCATGCACTTTTTTACATTTTTCGTATTTTTAGGCCTGTGTAAGCAACTGACGAACCACCATATTGATGGTTTTGCCTTCGGCTTTACCTGCGAGTTGCTTGGTAGCCACGCCCATCACTTTTCCCATATCTTGTGGGCCTGCGGCACCTACTTGCGCAATGATTTCGGCAAGCACCACCTTGAGTTCTTCTTCTGTCATCATCGCAGGCAGATATCGCTCAATGATGGCACATTGCGCCATCTCATCGTCAGCTAACTCGGGGCGATTGGCTGAGCGAAACATCTCGGCTGCTTCTTTGCGTTGTTTTACCATCTTTTGGAGAATCTGCAAAGCACGCTCATCTGACAATTCGCCGTCAGCACCTTTTGCGGTCTTAGCCTCTAGAAATTCTTTCTTTATTCCGCGTAGCGCATCCAACGCTACTTTATCCTTAGCAAGCATGGCTTGCTTGATATCTTCACTGATTTGATCAAAAAGATTCATATTATTTTAGTTTAAAGGTTAAAGGTTAGAGGTTAAAGGCAGGGGGATGCGGCAAGACCGCTAATTCTCGCCTCTCGTCTGATAGCCTTTCGCCTCATCGCCTAATTATAAGAATATCAATTGCATTAGAATATATACTGGCAATAGTACGATCAAGGAGAACTTGAACATATAGCCGAAGAAAGATGGCATCTTCACTCCACTCTCCTCCGCAATAGCTTTTACCATAAAGTTAGGTCCATTACCGATATAAGTCATTGCACCAAATAGCACAGCGCCTAAGCAAATTGCTTGCAGCAGCACCTCTGGAATACCTGCGACAATATTATTTCCAAACATTGCCAATTGATCAGGTGTCAAGCCAGACGCGACGCTATGGAGGGCTACAGCAGTAGGTGTATTGTCTAAGAAGCTAGATAGCGCACCCGTAGCATAGAAGAACTGCCATGTATGATTCAAGCCCAAAGTGGTAGCATTGGCATTAAGATATGCTAATGCTGGAGTCATCGTCACAAAAATACCAAAAAACAATACGGCTACTTCGTTGATAGGAGCCCATGAAAATTTATTGAGTTTATATCGAACCTGCCTTTTAGTAGTATGTAGGCTCATCAGCGTCAATAGCACCAACATCAACTCACGCAAGTATTTAATCCAGAGATGCGCTTGCGCATCCGCCATTTGTGGAATCACTCCAGGATGGACGAAAGCGACGGTAAGAATGACAAAAAGTAGATAGACTAGATTTGTCTTACCTTGGACACGCAAAGGTTGATGTTCTCTAGCATCCGCCGAGATAGCAGTCCAGTGCTCTTTTTTGTAGAAAAAGGAGTCTGTAATAAAATACAAGAGCAACAATATTGCCCCGACAAACAACCACTGTGGGAATAAAGAGGCGAACCATGAGAACTCAGCTCCGCGTAAGAATAGCATAAACAATGGAGGATCTCCTAATGGAGTGAGTAGTCCACCACAGTTGGCCACCAATGCGATGAAGAATAATACGGTATGTACTTTATGCTCTCGTTGCTGATTAGTAGTCAATAGCGGTCTAATGAGCAGCATTGCCGCACCAGTAGTTCCCATGATACTAGCCAAGAACCAGCCGAGTGCCAAAAAGGCGGTATTGACCCATGGTTTGGCTTTGATATCACCAGAAAGATGAATACCACCCGTGATCACATATAGTGCTAATAGCAGAATAATAAATGGTATATAGTCAGATAGCAATTGATGCTCCAACTCTTTAGCCATGCCTCCCATAACTAGACATACGGCTGTTGGGATAGCTAGTAGTAGCGATACGGCCAGTTTGTGTCTATTCTTATCCCACCACTCTGCTACAATCAATGGTGCTACTGCGATAACGAGCAGCATCAAACCAAATGGGATCATACTCCATGCGCTATGTACAAATTGTTCCATGACAAGTGTTGTTTAGAATTGTGTAGTATTGTGTAGTATTGTTTTTAATCAAGTTTCAGTACGGCGAGGAATGCTTTTTGTGGCACTTCGACATTACCGATTTGCTTCATACGCTTCTTACCCTTCTTTTGTTTCTCGAGAAGTTTTCGTTTACGGCTCACATCACCGCCATAACATTTAGCGAGGACATCCTTGCGTACTTGTTTGACAGTTTCGCGTGCGATAATCTTTGCTCCGATGGCAGCTTGAATAGCAATATCAAACTGTTGTCGAGGAAGTAACTCTTTGAGTTTCTCGCACATACGGCGTCCGAAGCTCTCGGCATTGTCGCGGTGTGTAAGGGTTGAGAGTGCATCGACTTGCTCTCCATTGAGCAGGATATCCAGTTTCACGAGGTTGCTTGGTCGGAAGCCGTTGTGGTGCCAATCGAAGGAGGCATATCCTTTGGAGATGGATTTGAGTTTGTCGTAGAAGTCGATCACGATCTCGCCGAGTGGCATGTCGTAGAGAATCTCCATACGATCACCAGAGATATATTCCTGTTTGACCAGCTCGCCTCGTTTTCCCAAACATAGTGTCATGATGGGGCCGATGAAATTGCTGGTAGTGATTACACTAGCGCGGATGTATGGTTCCTCGATTCGGTCGATGACCGTAATATCAGGCATACCAGCGGGGTTGTGGACCTCGTGCATCTCACCATCTTTGGTATAGACATTATAGCTTACGTTAGGCACGGTGGTGATGACATCCATATCAAATTCGCGATCTAGGCGCTCTTGTACGATCTCCATATGGAGCAATCCGAGGAATCCGCAGCGGAAACCGAAGCCCAAAGCCACCGAAGACTCGGGTTGGAAGGTCAGGGCGGCATCATTGAGTTGGAGTTTCTCTAAGGACGCACGCAAATCTTCATAATCCTCTGCTTCGATAGGATATACGCCGGCGAAGACCATTGGTTTGGCTTCCTCAAAGCCAGCAATAGCTTCAGTACAAGGGCGTGCCACATGTGTGATGGTGTCACCCACTTTGACCTCTGTAGATGTTTTGATACCCGAAATGATGTACCCTACATTGCCTGCGGAAATCTCTTTGGCGGGTTGCATGCCGAGTTTGAGCACTCCGATCTCGTCGGCGTCGTATTCTTTGCCAGTATTGAAGAATCGCACTCGGTCGTTGGTACGCATGGTACCATTTACGACTTTGAAGTAAGCGATGATGCCTCGGAAAGGATTGAAGACGGAGTCAAAGACCAAGCATTGCAATGGTGCCTCAGGGTCACCCACAGGAGGTGCGATACGCTCGATTATAGCTTCGAGTATCTCAGGAACGCCGTCGCCGGTCTTGGCAGAGCATCGGAGTATCTCCTCGCGCTTGCAGCCAAGGAGGTCGATGATTTCGTCTTCGACTTTCTCGGGCATAGCAGAGTCCATATCGCACTTGTTCATTACGGGTATGATCTCCAGATCGTGCTCGAGTGCCATATAGAGGTTGGAGATGGTCTGCGCTTGTACACCTTGTGAGGCATCTACGATGAGCAACGCCCCTTCGCATGCAGCGATAGATCGACTCACTTCGTAGGAGAAGTCGACGTGTCCGGGAGTGTCAATGAGGTTGAGGGTATAGCCCTTGTACTGCATTTGGATAGCATGGGACTTGATAGTGATTCCACGCTCTTTCTCCAGGTCCATATCGTCTAGGACCTGATTCTCCATCAGGCGTTTGTCGACCGTAGCTGTGTATTCGATGAGTCGGTCTGCCAGAGTGGACTTGCCGTGGTCGATGTGAGCAATAATGCAAAAGTTTCGTATATTCTTCATAAATGAGTGATGAACTATAAGTGATGAGTGATAAATTTTAGCCGCCTTGTACTCCTAATTTATAATCGGGTGCAAAGGTACTAAAAAAATCGCATATACACAAATAAAAACAAAGTTTTTTTCAAAAACAGCAAAGAAACAATCTCCAAAAAAGCAGAAACAAACACCATAATCGATTTTAAGGCTATTTTTATGCGATTTAAGGCACTTTATCATCAAAGATGATAAAAGTATTACACAATAAAAGAAAGTGGCTTAAAATGAAATGTAGGATGTAGAGCGTAGAGTGTAGGGTGTAGAGTGCAAGGTATAGAATTAACAAATATTAACAAAACTATATCTTTTATTCAACTATTACATTATTACACTATTACATTAAAAAAAGAGTCGAAGGTATATATCGCATAATAAAATAATATTATATATTATATATATAATTATTATCTACCCCTGTATCCCCTTAAAAAAGTCGATTTTTCGAGAGAGTATGATTAAGTGTTTTCGTGCTATGAAAAAGAAATTCGCTCATAAATTAATGTAATAGTGTAATAGTGTAAAAGTTAGAAAGTTAAAAATGTTTAATTTCCCGTTGATTATGTATGAGCTATCTTCGGGTTATCATCGGGATATCATCGGGATAGGATCGGGATAGGATCAACTCCGACAAAGAGAAAGAAAAAACAATGAATGGCATCAAGGGTAATAAATGCCAAAAAAAATTTGGATATATGAAAAAAAAGCAGTAATTTTGCACATCGTTTTGAAAGACAAATAATAAATTAACTAATCATTGTTAATTAACAGTTATAACCATGCAAAAGCAACATGTAGTAGTTAGATTTTGTGGTGACTCGGGTGACGGAATGCAGTTGACCGGCACGATGTTCGCCTCTCTAAGCGCTATTCTCGGGAACGAGATCAGTACTCTGCCCGATTTCCCTGCGGAGATCCGTGCTCCTCAAGGCACGTTGGGCGGTGTGAGTGGTTTTCAAGTTCAGTTAGGTACGGGTGTTTATACTCCTGGTGATCAAGCGGATGTGATAGTAGCAATGAATGCCGCCGCACTGAAAGTGTGTGCGTTGGGTTCGGATTTCAACAAGGTGGGCGCACAATGGAAGGAAGAGTCGTCGATGTTCCGCCGCGATGCGGTGATCATCGTAGATACAGATTCGCTAACTGCAAAAGATATGGACAAGGCGCTCTATACGAGCGATAATCCGTTTACAGAATTGGGTATTCCGGAGTCTGTACAGATACTGCCTGTAGCGTTGACATCGCTGACGAAAGAGGCGCTGAAGGATATGGGATTGGACAATAAGTCGGTGCTCAAGTCGAGGAATATGTTTGCTTTGGGCTTGGTCTGCTGGTTGTTTAATCGTCCTGTGGATAAGGCGGTAGAATTTTTGGAGAGTAAGTTCCAAAAGAAGCCGCAGCTGATAGCCCCTAATGTGAAGGTGCTGACAGACGGTTTCAACTACGGACAAAACCTTGCACTGAATGTGCAGACGATGAATATCGAAAAATCTCACGAATTGCCTAAAGGAACCTATACCTCTATCGCCGGGAACAAAGCCACAGCATGGGGTCTGATAGCCGCCGCAGAGAAGTGTGGTAAGCGATTATTCTTGGGTTCCTACCCTATTACTCCAGCGACGGACATCATGCACGAGTTGGCAGCCCGCAAGGACATGGGGGTGATGGTGGTTCAGGCCGAGGATGAGATAGCAGGTGTATGTACGGCGATTGGAGCGGCCTTTGCAGGTGATTTGGCAGCCACTAGTACATCTGGTCCTGGGTTGAGTCTAAAGAGCGAGGCGATAGGATTGGCGGTGATGGCAGAGTTGCCCTTGGTAGTGATAGATGTGCAACGCGGTGGTCCAAGTACGGGTCTCCCCACCAAAACAGAGCAGACCGACCTGATGCAAGCCATCTACGGTCGTAATGGTGAGAGTCCAGCGGTAGTGATAGCCGCCTCCACCTCAGCCAACTGCTTTGACTATGCATATGAGGCCTGTAAGATAGCCCTTGAGAACATGACTCCTGTGATCCTGCTCACGGACACCTATTTGGCCAATGGCACGGGGTTGTGGCGTATTCCACAACTGAGTGAACTGCCTGATATTCAGCCACAAGGTGTACCAGAAGACCTGAAGGGGAATTACAATCCAGCTCTGCGCGACGCGCGTGGTGTTCGCTATTGGGCTTATCCAGGGATGGAGGGTTATGAGCACCGCAATATCGGATTAGAGCGTGATGCGAACAAGGGGGTTATCTCTACCAATCCCGAGAATCACCAGCAGATGGTTCAGGTTCGTCAAGCGAAGATAGAGCAAGTAGCAAACCAGATTCCATTGCTAGAGGTGCAAGGCAATAGAGATAGCGATACGCTGCTTGTAGGATGGGGAAGCACGGAAGGACATCTGCACGCCGCAGCGAACGAACTGGGCTGTGCATTGGCGCATTTTAACTATATCAACCCGCTGCCAAAGAACAGTGAGGAGGTATTGCGCCAATATAAGCGCGTAGTGGTATGCGAATTGAACAGCGGACAGTTCGCAGCCTATTTACGAAGCAAGATAGCAGGTATATCGTTGGAGCAATACAACGAGATGACCGCCCAACCATTTGCGGTTGACCGCATAGTTAACTTTGTCAAAAACACCTTATAAATAATAGTATGGAAGCAAGTCAATTTAAGAGCAATCAATATGTAAAGTTCTGCCCCGGTTGTGGTGACCATGCTATTTGTATGGCATTGCAAAAAGCGATGGCAGAAGTGGGTGTAGCGACTCATCAAACGGTAGTTATTTCGGGTATTGGTTGTTCGAGCCGTATGCCTCACTACTTGAACACTTACGGGTTTAATACCATTCATGGTCGTGGTGCAGCTATTGCCACAGGAGTGAAGACAAGTCACCCAGAACTGAGCGTATGGCAGATGACTGGCGATGGCGATTGTCTCGCTATTGGTGGTAATCACTTTATCCACGAGTTGCGTCGCAATGTAGATTTGAACATCTGTCTATTCAACAACCGTATATATGGACTAACTAAGGGTCAGTACTCGCCAACCTCCCCCAAGGGTTTTGTGAGCAAGTCTAGTCCGTTTGGCACGGTAGAGCGTCCGTTTGTTCCAGCTGAGTTGGTGTTCGGTGCTCGGGGGACATTCTTTGCTCGTACGCTGGATGTGGATATGCCTACGACAGTGGACTGTATGGTGAAGGCTCATCAGCATAAGGGTGCTAGTGTGATTGAGTGTTTGGTGAATTGCGTGATATTCAACAACGGCACACACAATTGGATTGCCGATCGCGAGATGCGTGCTGATCGCAGTATTATTCTTCGACACGGAGAAAAGATGGTCTTTGGTAAAGAGAAAGATAAAGGTCTAGCGTTGGATTATTCGGAAGGGTTAATTCCGAAGCTGGTTGTAGTGCCTGCTGATGATGCACGCGTGCTGACTCATGACGCCACGCAGCAAGACCCTACGCTGCATCGTATGTTGGCGATGATGGGCCAGGAAGAGGTTAAAGGCGAAAGGCGAGAGATAAAAGGCGAGGAGTTGCCTATCGCCCTTGGCGTGATACGCAATGTAGAAGAAGAGGCTTATGATACAGCGGTCAATCAACAGATTGACGAGGTGCGTAAGAAGAGCAAAGCAAGTACATTTGATGAACTGACAGCTACATTGGAGCAGTGGGAGGTGTAGTTGAGGGTTGGAAGTTTAAGGTTGAAGGATATATGAAGAAAATTATTTTATTGATTGCATTCGTAGCAAGTAGTATTTTCAGCGCGAACGCGCAAGTTGTCAATGACAGTACATTGGCCACAGGAAATGAGGAAAGTCTGATAACAAAAGTAGAGAATTGGTACGCGAGTCACATGAACTACGCTACCATCACCATTTTAATGACCATAGAATCGTCCTTTATTCCCTTCCCCAGCGAGATAGTGATACCACCGGCGGCGTATGTAGCAGAAGATCCGAATAGCGATCTACATGTCACGGAAAGTTATCCGGTCAATGTACTGCTGATTGTGCTCTTTGGTACGCTAGGCGCTATGTTGGGCGCTATCATCAACTACCTGCTAGCCATGTGGTTGGGTCGCCCCATAATCTATGCTTTTGCGGATAGCAAGTTAGGTCATTTATGCCTCCTATCTGGAGAAAAAGTAAAGAAAGCAGAAGATTACTTCAATGATCACGGCAAGGTTAGTACCTTTGTTGGACGCCTTATCCCGGGTATCCGTCAACTCATCAGCATCCCTGCCGGGCTGTGCAAAATGCATTTTGGATGGTTTCTCTTCTACACTTTCCTCGGAGCAGGTATATGGAATATTGTATTGGCATTACTGGGTTATATCACCCGTGGCCAAAAAGAGTTGATAGACGCTTATAGCCACGAGCTCAGCATTGCCATTCTAGCACTTTTAGCATTGGTAGTGGCATACTTCATCATCAAAGCCATTATCAAACGCGTAAAGAAATCGTGAGGCAGTTTTGCTAGTTGTGCGCCCATCCAAGGGCAAAAACACTGATGCGACAACCACGAATGCCTGAAAGCAGCTTCATGCATTCAAACAGTGTGGCACCTGAAGTAATCACATCATCCACTAGCAGAATATGTTTGCCTTTCCACTCTTCAGGATAGGCTATAGTGAACAAGTTCTTGACATTCTCATCTCGTTGGTTCAACAAGGAGCGTGATTGCTGCGGGTTATTGCGTAGACGAATAAGATGATCTGCGTCTATTGGGATCTTCGTTATATCGTGTATTCCTTTACAAATATATTCCGACTGATTAAACCCACGTTCGCGCAAACGACGGGGGTGCAAAGGCACAGGGACTAGCAGATCAATCTCCTCTAGCAAAATTGATCCAGTATATTCAGATGCAGCTACACGCCCTAAGACTTGGAAAATTTGCGGATTAGGTTGAACGCCAAACTTGCCTCGCTCAATCAGCGAGCGCAGGATATGTCCACGCTCTCGATTATAATAAGCCAACGCGGCTCCATGTTCATAATGAATCTTTCGGTGCTGAGATTTGATTCGTTCTGCAAAGAGCATGTCAATACCATTGTTTGGTATAGATGCATGTTCCGTCCGAACGATATTAGCAATGCAGGAGGAACATATAGCGTGTTCCTCCTGCATGAGTTTTTGTCCGCATGCAGCACAACAAGAAGGAAACAAGACCTCTAGTAGAGCATGCCTACATATAGATAATACTGTTCGCATTATTTGCGTCCGCGCATCCACCCGGCAAAGACGGACCTATTCTCCGAACCATCTGTT
Source organism: Paludibacteraceae bacterium (assembly GCA_045532735.1). Lineage (GTDB taxonomy): Bacteria > Bacteroidota > Bacteroidia > Bacteroidales > Paludibacteraceae > Colicola. The sequence continues at coordinate 22,420 of JAZSGL010000073.1, forward strand.
TGCCTGGTATCCTCGCCATCAAAGTTCAAGATAAGATCTCCCTCCTCATGCACGATCGGTGCTTGAGGCGCAGGCATGACCTCTTCGGCATTACTCTCCGCACCTACGATTTCCAACCTCACATCGCCATCCAACACGGGTGTTGGTGCCTCAGTTGGGGTGTTATGAGTGGTAGGCGTGGTAGGATCTTCGCCATAGAAATCTTTTATAGCCTCGTCCACCGATTTCTTACCTACCGCATCATCCAAACCTGGGATATTTGACACCTCAAAACCAGTTGCTATAATCGTCACACGCACATGGTCATCCAATGTCTCGTCCAGAGAAGCTCCCCATTGTACCTCCACATCATCACCTATCTCATTCACAAACTCATGGATCTGGCTCATCTCTGACATCACCACAGCATGCTCTGTGCTAGTATAAATCTGCAGCAACAGTCTTGTAGCGCCATGCACATCCGTATTGATTAGCGGCGAATGCAATGCGTCATGGATGGCATTCGTGATGCGGTTTTCTCCGTTGGCCTTTCCGACGCTCATAATAGCCACATTACCACTCTTTAAGGTGTTATAGACATCCGCAAAGTCGGTGTTGATATAGCCAGGCACCGTGATGATCTCCGCTATAGCACGAGCGGCATTGGCCACGACATCATCTGACTTAGAGAAGGCATTCAACATATTCAAATCTGGATATATCTCACGCAGTTTCTCATTATTAATCACCAAGATAGCATCCACCTGCTCAGCCAAGTGGGCAACACCTACCATGGCCTTCTTGATCTTTTTGGGTCCTTCAAAGGCAAACGGTATAGTCACTATACCCACGGTCAAAATCCCCATTTCTCGAGCTACGGAAGCCACTATGGAGGAGGCTCCTGTACCAGTTCCACCACCCATTCCAGCCGTTAGGAACAGCATTTTTGTACCGTCATTCAAAGCTTCTTTGATGCGTTCTCTATTCTGCTCAGCATACTCCTGAGCTACCTCAGGTTTGCCACCAGCGCCTAAGCCAGGGCCCAACTGCAATTTGGCAGGTACACTGCTACGCTCCAAGGATTGCTTATCAGTATTGCAGACCAAGAAGGTCACATCTGCCACACCTTGATGATACAAATAGTTCACAGCATTACAACCGCCGCCACCGACACCCATTACTTTTATCGTAGAATCCTGAGTTAACTCTAATACTCCTTCTAAACTATTAATTAAATTTTCCATACTATTTTTAGATTTAATGATTATTTTCCATTTTATCAATTTCCGATGGTTTCTGATTTGTACTTGGATTTTGTGCTGTCTGTTGTTCGGTAAACAAATCCAAAGTCATCTGCTTAAGTATTTCCAATATAGGCAGATTATCATCTTTTGCCTGAATCGGATGCGACTGACGATAAATATTACCCAGCAGTAGGGTACCTATCAATGAAGAATACCCTGGCATACACATCTCATCATCGGTATCACTGCTTAAGAAACTAGCATGTGACCCATACATGACAGGTATCGTCGTTTTACTCTGTAAGTACTCTATTATACCATTCAGCATCGCTCCACCTCCCGTGACATACAGTACCTTAAAACGATCTGCCTCCTTATTCAAGATATCCATCAACGGCATTATCATTTGATCCAAACGAGCAGATATGATATTTGCCAAATCCTTCGCCATCAACGCTACCTCACCACCAGGCATCTTAGGTGCCGGAATGCGGAAACGATGATTCACGGCTACCATTTCTGCACAGGCAGTGCCATATTTACATTTTAGTTGCTCAGCATGGGATAGCGACACACCTATCTGCTCAATATCTCGTGTTATGTCGTAGCCACCCATAGGTATCACCTTATTATATAAGTATTGCGTACCCTTGTAGACGGTCATCGTCGTAGTTTGAGCTCCTAGATCCAGTATCACACACCCATTCTCCATATCCTCGTCCGAAGCCAAGGCATTTAGCAGGACATCTGGGCGAACATACATCAACTCCATGCGCTTGCCCGAACGAGCAAAACTATCACGCACCTTCTGCTCTAAATCACGTTTGCCTACAAAGGCCATAAAATGGGCTTGAACCATCATAGCCTGCTGCGAAGGAGTGGGAGCATAATCCTGCTGTTTGCCGTCCAATGTATAGTAATACGGAACCAGATCCAATACGGAAACATCTGGATTACGACTTTCGATCTTATTCCTACACTCAGCTTCCATCTCATCTAACAATTCCTGCAACACCTCACGCTTACGGATTTGATCACGCTTTGATGACACCGACACAATCTGCATCGTTCTACCACCTACACATATAAAAGCCGAAGGCAATGCATCGACACGAATCCTATTGGCGAGCAACTTCAATGTCTCATTGATGATATATCCAGCGTTCGTAGGATTAGTCACGACGCCTCTTTCTACACATGGAAACTTGTTTGAACATTCCACTCCCAGCACACGCAACAATCCTTCATCTGTCATCTCCGCAGCCATCGCGCGGACAGTATCACTACCCAAATCTATAGCTACCAATGGTACAGATTGTAATATCTTATGTTTCTTTGCCATAACTCTCTATTCTCACTAAATTCAACACTACTTTCTCCCCACCACTTGCTTTGCATATCTTAAATCATACTCACGATAATCCGGGTAGCCCATCTTATCCAACCCTTTGGTATATAGATTACGAAGATTGCCTAGTTTCTTCTCATAACCTAACAATTCTCCCAAGATTATTTTAGCACGGATTCCCTCCTGTGTCAGAACCACATATTTAGGAGTTTGTACATGTATCGTGCGAATTCGACCGCTCCAATAATTATTTTCGCATAACCATTCAACAAAGTCAAAATACTCTTCCGTCGCAGCACGCTTGTTAACCGCGCCGCGTAGCACGATCACAGTTCCCCCTATCTCACCTCTCACAGGCATCACTTTGCGATCCGTGTCCACATAGTAGCAACCATCATTGTTCACCACCGCCAATACGGGCACACGCTGTTGCAAGCTGATATGCACCTTGCCGAAAGGCGACTTATAACACTCTGCACTGCGCACCATCTCATGCTCCTCTAGGCACGCCTCAATCGCATGACAATCCACATGACGCATACTGTCACCCAAAGGATAACAGCCCTTACTATCAAGGAAATAGATCAATTCCTCTGCATCAACAAACTGACGCTTTGTACTATCCTCCACTACTAGAAACACTTCGTCACAGAGCGAAGAACCACACTGGGCAGAGCACCATACCCCACCGACAACAACTGCCACACAGCATACCACTGCAGCAATCAAAATCAAGATTTTTTTAACCATTTTTTTCACACATTAAGGTTTTTGTTATAGTATTTACAAATCGGTCTATATCTCCTGCACCCATCGTCATCACTACGCACGCTTTACCCATCTCTAGCAGTTCATCCACCCTATTGCGCAAGTATTCCACCAACTCATTTTTCTCCACCAACTGTTTCCTTTTTCCCGCATCAAGATTCACTTTTTCGAGAAGCCATTCACTCGTAACCCCCTCTATGGGCAACTCACGTGCTGGATAAATAGGCAATAGCACAACCTCATCCAACCTGCTCAACACCTCGGCAAATCCCTCTACCAAATCACGCGTACGGGAGTACAAATGCGGTTGAAAAACTCCTATCACATACCGTCCTTCATACAATCGCCTTACGGATTCTATACTCGCTTTCAGTTCCTCGGGGTGGTGCGCATAATCATCCACATACACCACTTCAGGTGTATTCACATGCAGATTAAACCTCCTGTACACGCCCGCATAACTTTCCACGCCCTTGCGCAACTCATCATCGTTCGCACCCACAAGATGCGCCAATGCCATTGCAGCCACACTGTTCTCTATATTCACCCAGGCAGGAACTCCTAAGCGTATTCCACGCACCACTCCACCTGGTCTATGAAAATCAAAAACGATGCTCCCGTCTTCAACCACCACATTGTCCGCGTAGAAATCCGCTTCCTCACCCACTGCATAACTATATACTTTCGCCCCTCCCCCAGCGTCTCTTACATCCAACTTCAAACCACGCTTCACCACCAACGCCTTCTCCACCAAACCTGCATACTTCGCAAAACTTTCTCTATACGCCTCCTCCGTACCATAGATATCTAGGTGATCCGCATCCATACTAGTTATCACCGACATATACGGACTGAGATGGTGAAACGACCTATCAAATTCATCCGCCTCCACCACCACCAAGTCGCTTGCTGCATCCAACAACAAGTTACTATGGTAATTATTTGCTATACCACCCAAAAATGCATTCGCTCCCACATGCGAGCCATGCAATATATGCGCCAGCATCGTACTCGTCGTTGTCTTGCCATGCGTACCTGCAACGCACATTGCTCGTCCACTACGCGTCACCAACCCAAGAATCTCCGCTCGTTTCTTAATGACAAAACCTTGCTCACGTAGCCACACATACACCGACGAATCATCAGGCACTGCAGGCGTACGTACCACGATAGTCTCAGCCTTGTCTAGTCCCTTGAGCATTTCCAAACTATCGTCATATTGCACTGCTATACCCTCCGCTTCTAGTTCCTTGGTCAAAGGAGACTCCGTGCGGTCATACCCCAACACACGACACCCTTTGGCAGCAAAATACCGTGCCAACGCACTCATACCTATGCCACCTATGCCTAAAAAATAGAATGTATGTATATGCTCCAAATCGGTCATCAAGCCTCTCTTTTTTTAGCCTTTAGCTTCTCACCAACAACAATGCCTCTTCTATATTCACTAACTGTTGTTCGCCCGTCTGCATATTCTTTAGCATTACCTTGCCAGCAGCCATCTCATCTCCACCAACAATAGCCACAAATGGTATCTTCTTTGCATCCGCATACCCCATTTGCTTCTTCATCTTCGTAGGCTCTGGATAGACTTCTACACACAACCCTTTATCACGCAACACCTTTGCCCAACGCAACGCATATAACAACTCCGCTTCGCCAAAACTAGCGAACAATATCTCCGTGGTCGACTGCAAGTTATCGGGATAAAGATTCAATTCTGAGAGCACATCGTAAATACGATCCGCACCAAAGGATATACCCACGCCCGACACATTAGGCATACCAAAAATACCCGTCAAATTATCATACCTACCACCACCTGTGATACTACCCATCTGAACATCCAAAGCCTTAACCTCAAAGATGGCACCCGTATAATAGTTCAATCCACGAGCCAAACACAAATCCAACTCAATCTGCATGCCACTAGGCTCATAGGTCGTCATATCGCCGTCTTGCGTGCTCTCGGCATACAGTGCAAAGATCGTACGCAACTCCTCTACGCCCTTCTTTCCCTGGTCAGAAGTTGCCAACACTCGTTCCAACGCATCCAATTTCTCCGCGTTCGTACCACTCAGATGCAATATAGGCTGCAACGCCTCTACTGCCTCAGCAGGGATACCCTTATCCATGAGCTCTTTGTTCACATTTTCGATACCGATCTTATCCAACTTATCTATCGCTACCGTGATATCAATCATACGCTCAGGCTGGCCTATCACCTCTGCGATACCTGCCAAGATCTTACGATTATTGATATGCAAACTCACACGAATACCCAATCTGCGATATACCTCCTCTACGATCTGGATCAACTCCACCTCACTCAGCAGCGAGTTAGTGCCTACCACATCCACATCACACTGATAAAACTCGCGATACCTACCTTTCTGAGGACGGTCTGCACGCCACACAGGCTGAATCTGATAGCGCTTAAAGGGAAACTGAATCTCCTCGCGATGTTGCACTACAAACCGAGCAAAAGGTACCGTCAAATCATAACGCAACCCCTTCTCGCTCACCTTCGTCGTCAATGCACCAATAGTAGCATTGTCCAACGCATCGTGACTGATGGCTGATTTCCAATCACCCGAGTTAAGAATCTTGAACAGCAACTTATCGCCCTCTTCGCCATACTTACCTATCAGCGTACTTAGATTCTCCATCGCAGGAGTCTCTATCTGCTGAAAACCATACAACGAAAAGACCGACTTAATCGTATCAAAAATATAATTTCGGCGCGCCATCTCCAATGGAGAAAAATCACGCGTACCCTTTGGAATACTTGGTTTCTGTGCCATATATACTGTCTTTAATCTTTAATATCTTACTTAAAACACTCTTCTACAAATCCTCTCCGTAGCACCACACTCGCTCTGAACATATTCATTCGCCTTCTGCCCCATCACCTCTTGCTCTACAAAAGCTCTATCCAAGGCCGCCGCAAATTCCCTATAGTTCTTCACACTTATCGCCGCACCCGCTTCTATCAATCCTCTCGCCTCGCGGAATTTCTCCCACGCAGGGCCAAACACCACCGGCATACCATAAACTGCCGCTTCCAATGTGTTATGTATCCCCACACCAAAACCGCCACCTACATACGCCACATCTCCATAGCGGTAGATTGACGACAACACGCCAATCGTATCTACTAACAACACCCGACAATCATCCACTTTCTCGTCCGTCGCCTCGGTATAGCGTACATAACGACCCTCAAACTGCTCATATATACCATGCAAGTGCTCCGCGTCAATCTCGTGTGGCACCAACACCAACTTCACATTCTCATGCTCCGCCACATACCGTGCCAACAACTGTTCATCTTTTGGCCATGTACTACCCGCTACGATCACACCACGTGCACCCGACACAAACCGCTCCACCACAGGCAACTCCTTAGCCTGATTCCTTACCTCAACCACACGATCAAAACGAGTATCACCAGCCACCTCCACACGATCTACACCATAATCCTTTAATAACTTCGCAGACGCCGCGTCTTGTACGAAGATACGATCAAACAAATGCAATAACTTTCTATATCCCCTACCCCAAGGGCGGAAGAACAACTGCCCAGGACGGAAAATAGCCGATATCAAATAGGTTGGTACCTGCTTGGCTTTCAATGCTTTTAGATACGCAGGCCAAAACTCATACTTCACCATCAACGCCGCCTCCAAAGGCAACAACGCCATCATACGCCTCGCGTTCCTACGCGTCGCAAATGGCAAATACACCACCTTATCTACCATTCCATAATGCTTACGCAACTCATATCCAGAAGGCGAAAAGAAGGTCAATAATATCTTACGAAATGGTAACTCACTACGCAATCGCTCTATAATCGGACGCGCTTGCTCAAATTCACCCACCGACGCAGCATGAACCCACAGCACCTCACTACCATGAAGACCACTAGCCCACGCCCCTATCTCCGCCAAAGCGCGGCTTTGACCCGTCACTAATTTACGCGCCTTCTTATGCCCTAGCAATGCAGCCAATCGCAATATCCAAAAATATAGAAACATTCTTTCGCCTAGTTACCCATTTTCATTCAGCCTGCAAAGATACAACTTTTTTTTCATTCTTACAAATTTATCAACAATTTTCCTCTGAGCAACCATGCAGTCGCTACCAACACAAAACTACAAACATCCTGCATTTATCCCGAAGATACCCCGAAGATACCCCGAAGATAGATTTCTAAAATCAAAAACACCTATTTTGTCACTTGGAAACTACAAAAGTATTAAAGTTTCCCAAAAAATTTGGTAATTTCAAAGAAAAGAAGTACCTTTGCACGGTTTTTGTCAGAAGAAAATCACAATCATGAGCGAGGGAAAAGAACAAATATTGAAAGTAGCCATCGAACGAATGCAACAAGTGGGCATTCGTAGTGTGTCTGTGGATGATATTTGTCATGAGTTGGGTATGTCAAAGAAGACATTCTATGTGTATTTTGCTTCGAAAGATGACCTGGTGGAGGTCCTGCTACAGCAACATGAGCAGAAGATGAATCGCGATGTCCAGCATTTAGTAGCTAATAAAACGGTTGTGCAACTGCTTGTAGATTGGGCGAAGATAGCTAGGCAAACAGAAAAGAGCACACATCAAACACCTCCTATGCTATATGACCTGAAGAAATACTATCCCAACCAATTTCAGCAACATATTAAACGAATAAATCTTGTGATGCAACAAGAATTGGTACGTTTTTTGCAGAAAGGACAGGTGGAAGGTATTTTCCGACAAGAGATAGATGTAGAAGTCACAGCCATGTTGATGGTAAACACTCATCAGATCGTAGCAGAATATATTGATAACAATAAACTGAATACACAAGATGCGCGTCATATAGGCAAGACATCTATGGACATATTTCTGCGCGGCATTTTTACCTCTGAAGGACTAACAACCTTGGAAAAAGCTGTGAAAAAATAAATGAAGATAATAATAAACCATAAAAGATAAATGAAAAAGATTGTATTAACTATGTTTGTATTCGCCCTTTGTGCGAACATCGTGGCAGAGGACCATGTGATGGCTGCCACCAAACGTGCACCCGAGCGTGAGGTGCCTGCGACATTAAACCTAAGTCTTGCAGAGGCGCAAGATTATGCAGTGGAGACCAACCGCAGTTTGAAAAATGCTAGTTTAGCGGTACAGAAAGCGTATGCGCAACGTTGGCAAACGATCGCAAGTATGTTACCATCGGCTGACTTATCATGGGGATATACCTCGATGATGGGCTACAAGATGAACTTTGGCGGTATGCCTATTGATATGCCTGACAATGGAACGCTGGGTGTGACTGCCGCTGTGGGTATCAATGGCCAGGCGATTGTGGGCGCATTATTGAACAATGTTGCTATTGATATGCAGAAACTCAATCTGCAACAGTCGGAAGATAACTTGCGTGCTAACATCAAGACCAGTTATGCCAGTGTACTAGTGTTACAGAATGTGGTGACATTGTTGGAGAGTTCACTAGCAAACATCGAACGTATGGCAGAGATGACCCAACGTAGTGTGGACGTAGGTGCTGCAGAGCAAACTACAGCAGACCTTATTAAAGTGCGTGTAAACACGTTGAAAAACAATATCAATGCGAATTTGCGTAGCACCCAACTAGCTTTGAATGCGTTGAAGGTATTGTTGGATGTACCTGCTGAGACGGAATTGGTGCTGACTTCTACGTTGGAGGAATTCCTTTCTGCTGAGGCGGTATTATCATTGCTGGGTAATGACTTTATCTTGGAGAATAATCTCAACTACCAATTATTGGAGAAGAATGTTGAGTTAGCGAAGAAGAATGTGCATATGGCAGGTTGGGCGTATGGTCCAACAGTAGCTTTGGCATACCAATATAGTCAAAAGGACTATTTTGGTAAGAAAGAGGGCTTGAATATGACCCCTCCAAATGCCGTATCGCTAAACATCAGCATGCCATTGTGGTCTTCGGGTAAGCGTGCCGCAGGCGTAGTGGAAAAGAAAATTACATTGGAAGAGGCGCGCAATACATTTGCTGAAACAGCAAACAACCTCGGTATTCAAAACGAACAATTGCGCTACAACCTGCAAAACGGTTATGAAACCTACATCAACGAGAAGGATAATATGGAGGTAACGCAACGTGTGTTCGAATCTACCACCAACAAATTCAATCAAGGTGCGGCTTCGAACCTTGACCTCGTGAATGCGAGCAACGACCTCATCACCGCACAAAGTAGCTATGTGCAAGCGGTATTGACATTGGTAAATGCACAAGTGGAGTTGGAGAAGTTCTTGAATTTGTAAGATAACGACCTTAAGGACTTTAAGGACCTTAACGACTTTATGATAATTTAAAAACTAAAACGATAAATGAAAAAGATTGTATTAATGATGGCGGCAGCTGTATGTCTTATTGGCTGCGGCAAGAAAGATGCTCAAGCAACTCAAGAGGCTGAGCGCGTGGAAGTGGTAAGCACCATGATCCTCGAAAATCATGAGATTGAGCGTGTGCTCAATATTAGTACCAACTTGCAAGGTTATTTGTCACAAAACGTGGCACCTTCACTCACTGGTAAGATTGAGCATATCTTCGTGGAGGTAGGTGACCGTGTGAAAGAAGGTGACATGTTGGTGCGTATGGATCAAAACCAATACCTCACCAGCAAGATTCAATTGGCAAACTTGGAGGTAGAGATGAGCCGTTTGGAGGCATTGCTCGCAACAGGTAGCGTAAGCCAACAGACCTACGATCAAACCAAGGTGGGCTACGACCAACTGAAGCAAAACCTCTCATTCTTGGAGAAGAACACCTATGTAAAGGCTCCTTTTGAGGGCGTGATTGCTGCTAAGACCTACGAGGATGGCGAGTTATACGGAGGTCAGCCAATCGTAGTTTTGACTCAAGTGAAGAAACTCAAGGCCCTTATCGCAGTACCAGAGACATACTATCCTTTAATCAAGGAGGGTATGAAACTCACCGTGAAGAGCGATATTTATCCAGAGCAAACATTCCCTGCAACCATCGAGGTGGTATATCCTACTATCGATGCTGCGAGCCACACTTTCCAATGCAAGGTGGTGATTCCTAACGCAAGCGAGAAATTGCGTCCAGGTATGTATGTAACTACTACTCTGGGACTTGGCAAGGAGAACACCATTGTGGTACCTTATCAATCGGTAGAGAAATTGATTGGTTCAAACGAGCGTTTTGTATTCATCAACGACAACGGTTATGCAAAGCGTGTGAGCGTAAAACTCGGTCAACGTTTTGATGAGAACATCGAAATTATTGCTCCTGAAATCCAACCAGGTGTAGAGTACATCCACAAAGGTCAAAGCAAATTGGTGGATGGTGTGAAAATCGAAGTGAAATAAGACCGCGCTGAAGCGCTGAAAGAAGTCAGACCGTCTTCCTGACTGTTAGACCGCCACTTCGTGGCTGAGAGATTTCCAGGAATCTAACAGCGAAGCGATCTAACAACGCAGTGGTCTAACATCTAACAGCGAAGCGATCTAAAAACTAAAAAGCTATGGCAATTTATAAAACCGCGATTAAAAACCCCGTAACGACCATGCTGGTGTTCGTTGCGGTGATGATCATAGGTCTGTTCTGCTTTGTGCAACTGCCTGTGGATCAATTCCCTGAGATGGATCCTCCATACGTAATGGTGATGACCACCTATCCAGGAGCATCTGCCTCGGAGATAGAAACGAATGTCTCCAAAATCATGGAGAACAGTTTGACTTCGGTGGATAACCTGAAGTATATCAACTCTACCAGCAAGGATAATGTCAGTCTTGTAACACTCGAATTGGAATGGGGATCCGATATTACGGAAGCCGTCAACGACGTGCGGTCGTTCTGCGATATGGCAAAGAACAATCTGCCAGATGGTTGCTCTTCTCCAATGGTGTTTAAGTTCTCTTCAAGCACCATGCCTATCTGCCAATATGCAATCACGGCAGACGAGTCGTATCCTGCGCTCGACAAAATCCTCAACGATGAGGTGATTCCACAGCTGAATAAGATCAACGGTATCGGTAACTTGTCTGTATCCGGTGCGCCAGACCGCTATGTGTATGTGGATATCGACCAACAGAAGTTGGACGCATATGGCATCTCCTTGGAGCAAGTAGGTCAAGTGATCTCTGCCAACAACCTCAACCTGTCTTCGGGTACTGTCAAGATGGAGAAGGAGCAATACCAAATGCAGGTGCGCTCGGAGTTCATCGAGAGTAGCGAGATCAACGACCTGATGGTGACTATTACTCCACAAGGACAACAGGTGTTTGTGCGCGACATCGCTACTGTGCGTGATACCATCAAGGATCTCTCGTTGGACGAGAAGACCAACGGTCGTGAGGCTGCGCGTCTGATTGTGGCGAAGCAATCGGGTTCTAATACCGTACAAGTCTGCGAGGATGTGCAAGAGGAATTGGCAAAGATTCAAAAGCAATTGCCTACCGACGTGAAGATTCAAGAGATCTACAACTCGGCTGACAATATCCGCAATAGTATCAACTCATTGGAGGAGTCGGTGTTGTACGCGCTCTTGTTCGTGGTCTTGGTGGTGTTGTTCTTCCTGGGTAAATGGCGTGCGACGATTATCATCTCGCTCACTATTCCAATCTCGTTGATTGTAGCGTTCATCTACCTGAAGATGGCAGATTCGAGTATCAACATCATCTCGCTCTGTTCGCTCAGTATTGCGATTGGTATGGTGGTGGACGATGCGATTGTGGTGTTGGAGAATATCACCCGTCACATTGAGCGTGGTGAAGCGCCTCGTGAGGCGGCTATCTACGCCACCAACGAGGTGTGGGTCAGCGTTATTGCGACTACCCTTGTGCTTGTAGCTGTGTTCGTGCCACTGACCATGATGGACGGTATGGCAGGTATCATGTTCGAGTCGTTGGGCTGGATTGTAACGGTGGTTTGCTGTACATCAACCGTGATTGCTATTACCCTTACCCCAATGCTTTGCTCTAAGTTGCTGAAGCCACGCAAAGTACGTGTGGAGAAAGGTAAACTCATTGATGAAGAAGCTACTCAAAAGACATGGTATGACCGTACTGTGGTAGCATTCTTGGATAAGGTGGATGCTGCATATGCGAAGTCACTGGGCTGGTGCTTGCGCCATAAG
>JAZSGL010000101.1:0-9874 GCA_045532735.1 Paludibacteraceae bacterium
GTCAATTAAGGAAGTATATACAAGTTGACCTCACAAGTTAAGACAACAGGAGCTACTTTAATCCAACAACATCAACAACATTTTTTTCAACAACATTCCGCTCGAATCAACTCCCTCGAGCGGCAAGGAAAACAATGTGTGGTGTCAACAGGTATATAAATCAAAAAAGTAAGTTATTAACTATCAAAACATGAAACAACTATGGATGATATAACAATGATTCTCCTTGCTTTGGGTATGGTAGCAGTCTTTATGGGTCCTTTCTTTGTGATTAGTGCCATCAAAGACCGCAAGGAAGCTAAACAAAAGCAAGAAGAAAACGAAGAAAAATAATTCATATGGGTGCGTCCAATGGGCGCACCCGATTTTAACAATTATATTAAGAAATCATTAAAATACACTTTTTTGGTTGGTCAAGTGAATTATTTTTACTAACTTTGCAGGCAAAATCACACCCATATGACAAAACAACGCATACTGATAGTAGATGACGAAGAGGATATTTGCATGATCCTCTCCTATTCCTTGCAAAAAGCAGGCTACGACACACTCGTTGCGCACTCCGCAGAGGAAGCACTCGAACTGCTCCAATCGCCTAATAGCCTTATCGCCTCATCGCCTATTGATCTAATTCTATTGGATATCATGATGGGCGAGATGTCGGGGTTAGAAATGGCGGAACATCTACGCCTTTCGCCTAATAGCCTTATCGCCTCATCGCCTAGTAGCCCCCATGAGGCGTCAATACCTCCAATCATTTTCCTTACCGCATTGAGCGATGAAGATACTGTGCTACAGGGATTCAAATTGGGGGCGGATGACTATATCAGCAAACCATTTCGTATTGCGGAAGTGTTGGCACGAGTGGCGGCAGTGCTGCGCAGGACGGAGGCGAGAAGGCGACAAGGCGATGAGGCTATAAGGCAAGAGGGCGAGAATTGCATTGTTTTTGAGGGGATTGTGGTGAATAAAGCTGATATGTCGCTCAAGGTGGATGGTGAGGCAGTAGTGATGACCCGCAAGGAGATTGAACTGCTCTGCTATTTGCTTACACATCGTGGGCAGATACTCTCACGCGAACATCTACTGAAGAATGTATGGGATAGCAATGGTTTTGTGTTAGAACGCACCGTGGATGTACATATTACCCACTTGCGCAAGAAACTGGGGCAATACGGAAAGCGGATTATCACGAAATCGGGGTATGGGTATATGTTTAGTGTTTAGAGGACGGGCTAAGCCCTACAGTTTAGAGGTTAAAGGTTAAAGGCGAGAGGCATGAATATTTGGATTATAATAGGAATAGGGGTTGTGGCGATTGTAGGTGTGTGTTATGCAATCTACAAACGCAAAATCAACCATGCGCGTGAGCAGCAGCGATTGACGCTCACGCAGAACATCAGTCACGAGTTGAAAACACCTGTGGCAAGTATTCGTGGGGCATTGGAGACTATCCTTATGCACCCCGATATGGACGAGGAGCAACGCCGTCAGTTTATAGAGCGAGCCTATCAGCAGTCAGGGCGTCTTGCCAACCTTGTGGAAGATATCTCTACTATCAATAAACTAGACACCCAAACCGACTTCTATACCCGCTTGCAACTAGATTTGCATACAGTAGTGGAGAATGTGGTGCAAGACCTGTCTCTGCGCGCAACGCAAGCAGGAGCGACCATCACGCATAATATACCTAAACACTTGATTATCTCAGGTAACTATACGCTACTCTACTCCATCTTTCACAATATCGTGGACAATGCCATCAACTATGTAGATAAAGCGGAGATTAGTATTCAACTTACGAATCAAGATCCAGCAAATCTGTATTTTAGCATTAGCGACAATGGTCAAGGTGTCCCAGCAGAAGCATTGGCGCATATCTTTGAGCGCTTCTACCGTGTGGACAAGGGGCGCAGTCGCAAAGCAGGTGGTACAGGATTAGGACTATCTATTGTAAAACATGCTGTGATATTCCACGGAGGAAATATCACAGCAGTTAATCGTCAAGAGGGCGGATTAGAGTATCAATTCTCTCTTTCTCGTAGGGCGAAGGTTAAGCATTAACCCATTATGAACCCGTAGTGAACCCGTAATTGCCCTTATTCAGTTGCTCGCGTACCGCTTTTAAAATAGGCTCTACACTCATAGGATTACCTACAGCACCACGCATCCATGCGTCGGGGGTAAGACAACCTTGTTGGTAGATGCGGGTGTATTCTTTTGCCCACTCTTCAGCCGTAGCACATTTCGACAAATACTCTTCTACTTGATATTGTACAAGATTGCCTATTGGGTATGCAGGCAGGTACAACGCATAACCTACCATATGCGAATAAATTCCCAATAATGGACTATCCTTTTCTCCTAAGATAGGAGCATAATACTCGTTCCATACTTCGCTAGCCAATGCAATTACCGCTTCACGCAGTTCTGCAGCTGTCGCTTTAGGATTAGCGTACAACCATTGCCACATGCGCATATCCACTAGACTGACACCCATAATCTCATACATTCCCCAAATAAGGTCGAAGAGTTGGTCTGCCTGGTGTAATGGTTGGTTAGAATGGTGTAGCAGCTGTAGGTCTCGTTCTTGGAAAAGGAATGCACTCGCCTCAGTAAAGCCCGTATTGGGAATACCTGCAAGCGTATAATAGTCAATGTCGTAGAGAGAAATCACTTCTTCCACATTGTGTCCAAACTCATGCACAGCGATATTGTATCCCTTATAGTCCATACCTTTATCACCTATGCGCGTACGAAGGCGTGCGGGCTGCTCTCTGCCGACACAGGGGCGGGCGTGCCCAGAACCACGAGCCGCTTCTACCACAATATGCGACGCCACTTCTTTGGCTTTATTGGGTGCAAAACCCAACTCCATCAGTATGCGTGGCATATCTCTTTCAAATGCTTTGGCATCAGGATAACGCTTTTGCGTCTGTATGGTCAGTACTTCTTCGGAGATACTGCTGCGACTCTTGAATCCGTCGTACCAAATGTCATAAGGACGCAAGTCACGACCGAGGCGCTCGCGGATGATAGCTGCCACATGCTTTACCTCGTCCGATTGGATGAGTTGGGTAAATAGAGACTCTATCTCCTCATAAGGAATCTGCAAATCTTCGTTGAAGGTTCGAAGCACGTGCGAAGGTGCGTCGGGGCGATAAGCATCGATGGATTGCAAGGCATGAAAAATATTGATAATCTGCTGATAACGCGTATCAGGTTCGCGACTGATATCTACTTTGAGCTTGATTGCTGAGTTAGGGTTTCCGCTTACAATATTGGTAGTAGGACACCACAGCAATTGATCGTTATTAATAACGCATTGGGGTATCTCTTGGCGGATGATGCGCAACATGACTTGGTATATCATCTCTTGCTTTTCCTTGCCTAATCGCCTCATTGCCTCATCGCCTGCAACATAGTTGGACTTGAGCTCATCGCGTAGATTCCAATGCGAGAGCAATGCCATAGGTTCTTGCCACAGCTGCTCACCCTTTTCGTTGCGAAGACAATGCATCAAGATATTGTATCCTGCAATATAATTTTCGGCTTCGCTGAGCTCTTGCGAATAGGTAGCCATCACACTTCCCGGTACGCGGTTCGCAAACACATCACCCATGCGAACATACGCCCATTCCTGACGCGTCCATTCCTTGCCTAGCCTGTTTTTCTCTTCGAGAGTGTAGTACGGAAAATTAAGTACGCAGATATGAGCAATCTTATTGGCAAACATATCTTCTGCAAAGTGAGCCATAGGGCTATATCCGCTGACGATCCAATCGACGCTTGTGGGATCACCTTTCCCCACTAGCGTAGTAGGTTCTTGCAATGTATTATTCAGGATATCAGCACTCTGGCTGCATTGCTCCAATACGAAGGCCATACGATCATAAAGGAGCCTCTTCGTATCAGCAGTAGCTGCATATGAACTTGTAACTAATGATTGAAAGTCACTCTCACTACCATCAGTTTCGTTCCACAGGGAAGCCACTTGCTCTACACCTCTTGTTACAAGAGCTGCATCCACATCTGGATAGGCTGTTGTGATAGCTTCTATACTCGCATGGATAGTTGCGTCACTTATCTTGACTTGCGTGTGCTGAGGTTGGCAAGCAGCCAATATGGCTGCAATACCAAAAAAAAGAATAGGATATTTCATCGTTTTAGCTATATTTGCGCACAAAAGTACAACAATTTTTGCATATATGAAAATTTATTTACAACTTTTGCACGGTTTTTGTATCTCATTAAGCAAAGCAACCATTAAATCTACCAACCTTGACAGATTTTTTATATGATGAAACGCAATTTTACTTTTTTAGTCCTATCTTTTGCCTTCTGCGCTACGATAGCATTGCAGGCAAACGACTATGTAATGCTGAGTCCGCTAGATACGACAGCGCTACCCACCATTCCTAATAAAGACTATGGTGGAAATTTAGTACGCTCCGCTCTTGACGGCAATACTATGTGGCAAAACACACTCAAAAAACTGCAACGTCAACAGTTTTCTAATGAGAGTATATATAAGGTGATGACTAAGCTATATCGATATACACACAAACACTATGTGAGTTTTCCTGTAGCTTATTGGACTACTGACCCACAAGGTGATTCGCTACTTGTTTCCGGACGCGTGTACTTGCCTAAACGCCGATACCTAAATGGTATTGTAATCGCGAATCACTACACCATGACATCGGATATAGAAGTACCGAGCAATATGATATCCATGGAGAGTGTATTTACGATGAAAGGTTACGCCGTTATTCTGCCAGATTATATAGGTTATGGACTTTCACGAGATGAAGTACACCCATATCTGCATTGGCGTAGCGCAGCCCAGACCGCAGTAGATCTGCTAAATTGTCTTCCCGCTCTATTAACTCATTATGGATACTCTTACTCTAGTGACGTCATTATTACTGGTTATTCTCAAGGCGGAGCTGTGGCTTTGGGTGTAGCTAGAATGATAGAAGAGATGCAACATGAATCTGAAACAGACTGGACCATTCGCAAGCTATACGCAGGTGCTGGCCCATATGACCCCGCTGCCACTTATCTCTATAGCCTTGAGCGCGACACGATGGGAATCCCTGCTGCTATACCTCTGATTGTCATGGGATTGAGCGATGCGTATGATTTGGATTTTAAATTGGAAGAGTTCTTCCGTGAGCCTTTGCTTTCGCATTACGAAGAATGGGTTTTGTCAAAAGAGTTCGCGGTAGGAGAAATTAACCAATTGATGGGCTCTATACTCATGAGTGAGTTGATGAATCCTAATGTGTTGGATTTAGAAGAACCATTAGCAAAGAAACTATACGAAGTGCTACTATGGAATAGCAATGTAGGTTATGACTTGCAATGCCCTGCCTATTTCTTGCATAGTTTGGACGATGAAGTGGTACCGCTGATTAATACCGAGAACCTGATGAAAGAGATGCCAGATAGTTCTTATATCAGCTACGACATTAAACACTACGGCTCGCATATGGCTGCCAGCGTACCATTTATGCAACATGTGTATCAAGATTTGTGATCACCCTAATGGCCGTATATAGGCGGCCTTAAATAAATAACCAACCATTTAAAACCTTAACACAATGAAAAAGATTTTTCTATTGGCCTTCGTTGTAGGCCTGCTGAGCGCTTGCGACGCGACAGCGAAAGTAGACAACAGTACCGTTCAATCCGTAGATTTGAATCGTTACCTTGGGTATTGGTATGAAATCGCCAAGTATGATCACTATTTTGAACGCGATCTAGATTATGCCATGGCGCATTATTCGGTGCGCGATGATGGCAAGATAGACGTTCTGAACACAGGCATCAAAAATGGCAGAGCTGAAGATGCCAAAGGTATTGCTAAAACAACAGCTCTACCAGGATTATTGCGTGTATCATTCTTCGGCCCATTCTTCAGCGATTATCGAATCATGATGTTAGATGCCGATTATCAGTATGCCTTAGTAGGTGGCAGCAACGACAAGTTCTTATGGATCCTATCGCGCACACCACAATTGGATGATGCAACTAAAGCACTAATCCTAGCCGAAGCAGATCGTCGGGGTTACAAGACTAACAAACTTATTTGGGTAAAACAGAGTGCACAATGACCTATATCTACACGATATCATCGTCTGTAGATTCGTCGGTAAACGATTCTGGTAATGCCTTCTTGGTCTTGACACCCATATCGCGTAGACGATAGCCGGTATCTAGCACACTACGGGAGCCAATCATCAACTGGTGGTTGGCTTCTTCATATGCTTTGGTGGCTTGTTGCAGACTCTTCTCTACCTTGCCAAATTTCTCGATGAAACCGTTTAATCTATCCAGTAGCAACCCCACAGTTTGGAATACCTTTGCATAGCTCTTATTCTGTTCGATTTGACGCCAAGTCACATTCACAATGCGTAGCGCTGCATACAGATTCATCTCGCTGACAATGAAGATGCGATCTTTGAGGAAGGTATCACGCCAAAGATTCTTTTCGTGCGCCATAGCCACTTGCATTGCTCCCTCGTTAGGGATAAACATAAATACGAAATCGGCTGACTTTCTACCATTTTCGATATACGCAGCATAGTTAGCACGGCGCAGTTCGTTGATATGATTATGAATGCTAGTCAAGATCTCCTTAGCATATAGTTCACGCTCATCGTCGGTCTTAGCATGGACATAATTGTCATAGGATGTGATAGTCATCTTAGAGTCAATGATTACATCCTCCTTATCATCTAAGTGCAAGATGAAATCAGGACGCATAATCTTATTTGTTTCTTCGTTGCGCAAGGTTTGACCCTTTTCATCGCGCAAAGTGGGTTGATAGACATAGTGAATCCCCTCTTTAAGTCCTTGACTCTCTAACATCTCTTTCACTACCAATTCGCCCCAATCACCTTGCGACTTGGGTTGGTAAAGCAATGTCTCCACCAATCGGTCGGCACGAGTTCCGATAGATTCGGTCTTTTCTACAAGATTTTTAATACTTTGCTCAAGACGAATAGTAGTATTACCATGTTGGGTTTGGGTGTCCTTCATCTCCTTTTCCAACTTGGATATCGTCTCCTTGAGCGGGTCAATAATGGAGGACATCTGGGTGCGGTTGGTTTGTTCCAACTTCTCGCTGCGTATGTCTAGGAGTTTTTGGGTAGTGTTGGTAAGTTCCGCTTGAAGAAACTTGATTTGTTCCGCCAATTTCTCATCAGCTTGTTGGCGAGTAGCCTCGTTCTTGTCTTTCTCATACTTGAGTTCGAGTTCTTTTTGCGAAAGAAGAAGTTTGGTTTCTTGTACTTTTGTTTGTTCTTCGCTCAACGCTTGCTCGGCACTAGTAAGTTGTTGACGAGCATGAGTAAGTTGTTGGCGCATAAGCCAATATACCAGCGTTCCTACTGCTACTGCCAGGAGAATGCCAATAATGGATGCAATTATAATTTCCATAGTCTAATTATTAAAAATGGAGCGAGAATCTCGCTCCATTTTTATGCGTTTGATGAATTACTTTCTTGGAGCAGAAACATAGGTTGGATAGAATACTTGCTTGAGACTATCCGCTATATTATGGTGATTCTTAAGTATCACATTCGCTGGGAAATAGCACTCGCCAGTAATACCAGGAATGCTACGATTCAGACGCAACTGACGGCAAATCTCGTTGCCCTCGTTCCAAGCCGCAGCCATCTTAGGATTACCCATATGGTATGGTGCCATACCGATATATACGCGGCATTTATCCGTAGCATGTTGTGCCCACCAGTATGCAAGCGTCTTATAATCAGCCACCTTCTTGCCAATCTCCCAATAGAGTTGAGGTACTACATAGTCAATCCAACCTTTCTCCATCCAAAGAAGAATATCAGCATAGAGTTGGTCGTAGTTTTGGAGTCCATTGGTCTCGCTTCCGCGTGGATCGTTGGCTTTGTTGCGCCAGATACCAAATGGAGAGATACCAAACTGTACATGAGGTTTGATACCCATGATAGTGTTATGTACTTGCTCAATCGCCTTATTCACATTATCACGACGCCAATCGCCTACATTATCAAATCCGCGTGGATCAGCTGCAAAGGCCTCTGCATCAGGAAACTCCTCGCCAGAGATAGGATAAGGATAGAAGTAGTCATCCATGTGAATGGCTTGGATATCGTAACGAGTTACAAGGTCAGCTACCACTTTACACAAGAAGTCGCGTGTCTCTTGCAAGTGTGGTGCATAGTACCATTGTTTGCCATATTTCACAAACCACTCTGGGTGCTTGTGATACATATGATTTGGAGCTAAATCTTCGATATTCATTGCAGGAAGAGTCACACGATAAGGATTGATCCATACGTGTACATCAATGCCGCGCTTATGCGCCTCTGCGCATACGAACTCCAAAGGATCATAGGTCGCAGCCTCACCTTGCTTACCAGTCAACCAATGGCTCCAAGGCTCCAATTCAGATGGGTAAAGTGCATCCGCAGTTGGACGAACTTGATACACGATAGCATTCAGGTTCATCTTTTGAAACTCGTCCAACATGGCAATCATGTCAGCCTTTTGTTGTTCATAGTTGCCGATAGCTGCCTTGGTAGGAAAATCGATGTTAGCTACAGTACTCACCCATGTGGCACGAAAATAAGGCTCTACAGCAAATACCATGCATGCACAAGCCACTAAAAGAGATGTTAAAAGGGTCTTTTTCATGTTTTTATAATTTTAAAAGTTTCAATTCAAAATTAGAATAGTCGTTGCGCGAAAATTGTAAGGTAATCCATCCAGTTATCCCATGAGTGTCCGCCTGCAGATTCATGGTACTCATATGGATATTGCTTCTCATCCAAATATTGGCGATAAATTACATTATCCTCATACAAGAAATCCTCCACTCCGCAAGCAATCCAGTAGAGTTGTGGAGGATTGGCAAACTGTTGCGCTAGCAGCTCCTCTGTTTGTTGGTAAGCAGGTTTATCAGATAAGGCCAATGCGCTCATCTCAATGATTCGTTCGGAATGTGGTTGCTTGGTGTGAGGCACATATAGCGCAGAGAAAATACCCACATAATCAAACGATTGGTTGAGCAAAGCAGCCGTATGCATGGTGTGAAAACCACCCATAGATAGACCCGCTATAGCTCTGTGTTGCTTATCATTAATAGTACGGAAATGCGCTTCAGTCCACGCGATGAGTTGGCTGAAGTTCTCCTCAAAAGTACTCTCCATCCAAAGGCGTGATTCGGGGGTATAGTATTTTCCAGTTTGTTCAAGATAGCCGTTAGGCATAACAACAATCATCTGTTGGCACAAATTACTGGCAATCAGAGAGTCTAGGATAGATTTAGCTTGCCCTTTAGTGAGCCAACCAGTCTCATCGTCGCCGCTGCCATGCAATAAATACAACACAGGATAATCTTTCTCGGAAATGGTATATCCTTCTGGTAAATAGACTGCTACACCTGCCTCTCCGATACTGGAAGGATAGGATGTTACGATTACTTGACTTGGTTCAATGGTTTGTTTTGCCTTGGGGCTGCATCCTACACATGCGACCAATAAAGCCATGACGAGGATGTGGAAACATCTGTTTTTCATGCTAATTTTGTTTTGTTATTTGTTTTTCGGCTGCAAAATTACAAAATTATTTGCATATATCCAAACTTTTTTGTACTTTTGCACCCGATTATGGAATATTGTGGCTAGTTGTAGCCAAACGGAAATATTAATTACTAACTATTAATTATTAACTAAACATGATTTACAGCAAAGAGGTACAGGAAATGTGCCAAGTAGCTAAAGGACCTAACCACGGTCCAGCTCCAATCCCAGAAGAGGGTAAGTGGGTGAAAGCTAAAGAGATCGCTGACATCTCTGGTATGACTCACGGTATC
>JAZSGL010000108.1:0-6938 GCA_045532735.1 Paludibacteraceae bacterium
TTTGCAGCATGTTTATATCCTTCCTCATATTCTGCACCATCGTGCTACTGCTCTGCCCTACTCTAGTATGGCTGCTATGCTGGATAGTAGCACGCCTATGTCATCACAGCATGCCCTTTGCTCCATTTGCATATACAGGATTGGCACTTATATTGCTCTTCTGCGGCACCATGCTCTATGGCTATTGGTTCGGGCGTAAGCAATTGCGTGTAACCGAAACCAACTATACATCACCTCAAGTTCCCCCTGCCTTCGATGGCTACAAGATTGTACATATCAGCGACTTACACCTATCGTCTTTTGCCGATTCGCCTGATTTCTTACAGCGCATAATCGACACCATCAACGCCCAACAACCCGACCTCATCTGCTTCACGGGCGACTTTGTCGGCTTTGGCGTAGAAGAAGCCTTGCCTTTCACAGACATACTCCGCCAACTGCATGCCAAAGACGGCATCATGAGCGTACTTGGCAACCACGATTTTGCTCTCTACCACCACGGCCTAACAGATGCAGAGAAGGAGGAAAAAGTCAATCAACTAACCGCCTATCAACGCGACACATTGGGTTGGCAACTGCTTCGTAATCAGTCCTATACCATTCAGCGAGACAGCGCTTATCTGCAAATAATCGGCGTGGATAACACCTCTTGTAAGGGGCAAGGATTCCAAACCATCTCCCGAGGAGATCTTATGAAGGCGATGAGGCTATTAGGCGATAGAGCACCCCAAAAATCAGCAGATTTTTCGGGGCCCTCGCTGGCGAAAGGCGAGGGACTGCAAATATTGCTAACGCACGACCCATCGCATTGGCGAGGAGAGGTCATACCAATGACTGATATCCCACTCACCCTTAGCGGACACACGCATGCTGGTCAAGTGCGCCTCTTTGGCTATCCGCTCTCCTCGCTCATGTTCACCGAGTCTGAGGGTTGGTACCACACAGCACTAAACAATGCTACACAATCCTATACCACCCTACACCACGCAACCCAATCCCTCCACATTAATACTGGTCTTGGTTGTACCCTACCCGTCCGTATTGGTGTACCCGCAGAAATAACCGTAATAACTCTACAAACACAATAATTTTGATTAATATACTTCAATAAACTGTAATTTTGGTAGTGTAATAATATTCGATCATTTTTGTTCACCCTTAATCCCTGCCCTATGACCATCCGTCCTACCACATACGCTGACATAGATGCCCTAATGGCCATCTTCGCCCATGCTCGTGCGCAGATGATTGCTGACGGCAATCCTACCCAATGGGGCGACGGCTATCCCTCACGTGAGCAACTCATGAGCGACATCCAACGCGGCGTGAGTTATGTCGTTGAGCATAACGGTCATCCTTGTGCCACCTTTGTCTTTATTATTGGCAAAGACCCTACCTATGCATATATTGAGGACGGAAATTGGTTAGATGACACCCTACCCTACGGCACTATCCATCGCATTGCCTCTAATGGGCAAGAGCGAGGCATCTTTCCTTTCGTACTCAACTGGTGCTCAGCTCAATGCAGCAATATCCGCATTGACACCCACCAAGACAATGCACGCATGATACACCTCATCCAGCAAGCCCAATTTACCCGCTGTGGCATTATCTATACCCGCGATAACTCCCCTCGAATTGCGTATCAACTATTACCAGTAAACACTAAACAGTAGCAAAGCGTCCACTAAACACCAAAAGATATGTTATACGACTTTACCTACCAGAATCCTACGCGGATTCATTTTGGCAAGAATGCCATCAACAAACTCGCCAGCGAACTCAAAGCCTACGGAGAGAATATCCTGCTCATCTACGGCAAAGCCGCCATCAAGAAGATCGGTCTCTATGACCAAGTCATCAACATCCTGCAAGCCGAAGGCAAAAAAGTCGTGGAATTAGCAGGCATCAATGCCAACCCTCGCTATACCCAACTCCTCGAAGGCGCTCGCCTCGTGCGAGAGCACAAGATTGACCTTATCTTGGCTGTTGGAGGCGGCTCTGTCATCGACTGCGCAAAGGGTATCGCTTGTGGTGCCTATGCAGAAGGCGATGTATGGCAACGCTACTATGTGAATCAAGAGCGTGTGAATAATCCTGTAGTGCCTGTAGCCAGTATCCTCACCATGGCAGGTACAGGTAGCGAAATGAACGGCGGTTCGGTCATCACCAACGAGGAGACCAAAGAGAAGATAGGCCGCGTTTATCCATTGGAGATTGCCAGCCCTAAGTTCTCTATTCTTAACCCTGAATACACCTACTCCGTGCCTAAATATCAGATGATTAGCGGTATCTTTGATGTCTTCTCTCACCTCATGGAGCAATACTTCTCGGGCGATGACGACTGCACCAGCGACTATCTATTGGAAGGACTGATGCTATCGCTCATCTCTGCATCACGCAAAGCGATTGTCAATCAAGAAGACTACGAAGCACGCAGCAATATCATGTGGTGCGCTACTATGGGATTGAACAAGATTCTTGGCCTTAGCAAAACCCAAGATTGGGAAGTGCATATGATTGAGCATCAATTGGGCGCTTATACCGACTGTGCACACGGCATCGGCCTCGCCATCATCTCACCTGCTTACTACCGCTATATCTACCGCGATGGCTTACATAAGTTCGTGCGCTATGCCAAACAAGTGTGGGGCGTTGAAGATAAGGGACAAGGCGACGAAGCGATTGCGTTGGAGGGTATCAACCGTCTAGAAGCATTCATCGCCGAATTGGGCATTCCTGCTACGCTTCGCGAAGTAGGGGCCACCGAAGAGATGCTCCCCCTTATTGCCAACTCCACCATCCCTGGTGGCGGTTACAAACAACTCAACGCAGAAGATATTCTGGCTATCCTCAAAGCCTGCTACTAATCTGCCACAACATCTCCAAACAACAATGCACAAGCCCCTCGCTTGTGCATTGTTTCTCTTTACACACATCAAAGATAAACTATTCCTTGAGCGCGGCAGAGAGTGCGGGGTCCCCGAAAAAGCTTGCTTTTTGGGGTGCTTTTGATTGCCGCGCAAGTTGTTTATGTTGTCTTTAATTAAAACAATCCAAGTTGTATTCTTGTTACTTCCCCACAAACGCTCTCTCCAAGCTCTGCGAGATATTGATCATATAGTCGCCCATATGCTCGAGCTCGTTGATAATATCGATGTAATACACGCTCGTTTGGTAGTTCTTATCATTATCTTCTAATGCCTCAATCTCTGCCTCGCGCAACTCATTACGCAGCACATTAATCTGTTCCTCAGCGTGATATGCATTCGCAATACTGCTTAGCGTACCCTCGTGTGCTGCATTCAGATTGGCAATCATCACCTCGTAAGCGCTATCCACCTTCTCCAACATTAGGTTGATATTATCAATCGTCTCCGCGCTAAAGGTCTTCTTATGCTCGTTGCGACGGCTCAGCATACGGCTGATAGCTTCGCCCGAATCGCCCAACGACTCCAACTCGCCGATAATCTTATACATCGCCTTGATTTTCATAGAGGTTGCCTCACTAATATCGCCAGCAGATACGCCGTTCAAGAAGGCAGCAATCTCATACTCAATACGGTCACTAATCTCCTCGTATTTCACCAACTTCTCGCGCAACTCATCGAAGTGCTTTGCATCGGCCGAAATAGCCTGCTTCGCATACCCCAATCCATTGCGAGAGATTTGCGCAAAGTGGATAATCTCGTCGAATGCTTGCTCCGCAGCCAACTCTGGCGTAGCCAACGGACCCGCAGCAATATACTTCAAGCGGAATGGCTCTTTGTCTTGGCTCTTAGGTTTGATGATCCATACTACGGCTTTCTCAATCAACTTGATAAACCACACAAGAATCAGCGTGTTGATGGTATTGAACAGCGTGTGCAACATACTCAGTCCGTACAAAGCCGCTGTGCTCGTATCTGCACTACCCTCCACTACGGCAAAGCCCTCTGCCGCAGGGTTTGGCAAACCAAACAACTCGATAATCTTACCCACCAACGCGGTAAATGGCTTAAACAATATCAACGCCCAAATCACACCAAACACGTTGAAGATCGTGTGCGACATTGCCGCGCGTTTCGCTTGGGTATTACCTACCGATGCCGCGATATTCGCTGTGATGGTTGTACCGATATTCTCGCCCAATACCATCGCACATGCCATGTGGAAAGGAATCCATCCCATGCTGAGCATAATGAGCGTGATAGCCATTGTGGCAGAAGAAGATTGCAGCACCAAGGTCAGTACAGTACCAAATGCCAAGAACAGCAATACCGATCCAAATCCGTGGCTTGCCCAAGTGGTCACAAACTCCAGCACTTGTGGTGTCTCACGCAAGTCAGGTACGGAGTTCTTCATGAACGACAGACCAAGGAACAAGAGCGAGAAACCGACAATCAGCTCGCCAATATTCTGGCGTTGGTTCTTCTTCGAGTTCGAGAAAAGGAAACCGAAGAGCATCATTGGCACTGCCAAGATAGAGATATCTGCTTTGAATCCCAACCATGCTACGAGCCATGCGGTAACGGTCGTACCGATGTTCGCACCCATGATCACGCTGATGGCTTGTGCCAAGGTCAGCAGACCTGCGTTCACAAAGCTAACCACCATGACTGTGGTAGCGGAGGATGATTGAATAACGGTTGTCACGCCAAGACCAGTCAGCACGCCTTTGGCGGGGTTAGAGGTCATAGCAGACAGGAAACTACGCAGTTTATCGCCTGCGGCTTTTTGCAGTCCAGAGGACATAAGATTCATTCCGTAGAGGAACATTCCGAGCGCTCCGAGGAGCGTAAAGATCTGTAAAATTCCCATAAATTATCTTTTGTTTTGTACTATAATCATTTTTAGTTTATCTACTTATTGACTTCCTTTATACATCCACATTCACTTAAGATTCAGCGGACGAGCGAAAGCGAGTGCTAGCGGTTGCAATTTATTACGGAGTACCTTGTAATGGGTGGTGTTCAGCGTAATAAGATTTTATAAGATTTCTCGAGCCCTTTGGGCGAGAAGGAGTTATATATTCTAACACCGTTCTTTCAAATCCTGTGCAAAAGTACTGCTATATTATTATATAGGTATGAAGAAAATATTAAGAAATTGTTAAATCGTTTTTTGTCGCCTCACATTCTTTGTCAATTGATCCCGCGGGGTCCCCGATAACGCTCGCTTGCGGTGTTATGGGGTGCTTGACGAATCTCATTCGGATACTTTTGACAAAAAAGTACTTTTGTTAATATTCCACCCCTTTGTACCTACCCAAATCCTCTCGGGCTAAAGACCAAAGATGAACCAAGGACGAACCAAGGATGAACCAAAGAACGCCGAAACTCAAAAAAGGCTGTTTGTTAAGATTGCCGTCTCTTTTACACCTCTTATACCTTGCCTAATTCCACCGAGAGAACTCCGAGAGACGACCGAGAGAACTCCGACTCAACTCCCTGCCCACAAAAAGTGCTGTTTCTTAAGATTGCTTCCAAATAAGGTTGTCTTAATTCCTAAAAAAGTTGACTCCCATCCTAAAAAGGTTGACTACTTTTCGGAAAAGGTTACCTAATGATTATGATCTCGCGCTCATTCGTGCATAGGCTTAATTCCCGCCATTGGTTTAGTGCTTGGCGCTAGTTCGCCGAGTAAATCCCCGCCTCTACACCCTACACTTTATACCTTCCACCAGAAAAATCGCCCCAAAAAGCGTTTTTTCTTGCACATCTCGAAAAAAAAGTGTAACTTTGCGCCGCAATTATACAATAAACTACCTTATGTCACAAAAAACATTTTGGAAAATACAATACATCAACCTTTGTATTGATGAGTTTGCTCGCAAGTATCGCCTTGCGCCGAAGGTAGCATATAACTACTTGAACAAGTACAAAGGTCTTGAATTTCTCAACGAGCATTATGAGTACGAACACACACAAGCTCTTTGGGAGACTCAGGAATCGTTGCGAATAGTTTGTCAGCGTAATGGAGGAACAATTTAATGATTAAACTTTATCACGGAACAAATACAACATTCGATAAAGTCGAATTAGATAAGTGCCTGCCCTACAAAGATTTTGGCAGGGGATTTTATCTTACAACCATCCGCACGCAAGCGTTGGCTCGCGCGAAAAATAAATGCAATTTTGAGGGTGGTGCCCCTACTATTCTTGCATATCAATTTGACGAAAAAGAACTTGCTAATCTGAATGTTAAATATTTTGAAAAGCCTACAGAAGAATGGGCAAACTTCATTTTCGCCAATCGCAATAAACGCAATAAAAAGATGCATAACTACGATATAGTCATTGGACCTGTAGCAGACGATGGAGTGATTGCGTCCATACGACTATACGAAACAAAGGTTATTGACCTTGCTGAATTTGTTAAAAGACTAGAGTACGCTCACCCAAACATACAATACGCATTTTGTACAGAACGAGCAATAGCATTATTACAAAAGATATGAAAAAGGCAGAATATGATTTTGTAGTACGCTCTATCGTGGAGGAATTGGTTAGTTTTCTAATGGAAGACTACAAGATGCCTATGCTCGAAGCATTTGATAAGATATACAACTCACACATTTTTGAGAAACTACAGGATAAGAGTACAGGACTTTATCTTCGTAGCGCAGCGTATGTGTATGAATATTTGAAAAAGGAAGTGTAAAACATGAGTTGGCTACAAATTGTAGTCAACTGAAAGCAAACCAAATAACTAACCCCCTAAATTACTTATCACTTATAGTTTATAGTTAATCCGCAACGATACCGTTGCCCGACATATGTAATATAGCGTTATAAGCCCAAACTTGATTACTTGAAAACTCGACACTTTCAAAGAATCATTACTTATTCAAGTACGGTTTATGCACGCTCGCGTTTACAGCGTGAGTTTTCCGTGCGTAGATTTGAATAAGTAAGGTAGTCGAGAACCTCAAGTAATCAAATTGAAGCGAACGAAAG
>JAZSGL010000071.1:0-1787 GCA_045532735.1 Paludibacteraceae bacterium
AGAGTCTGATGGTAGCAAAGCATGGGAAGCTGCAGAGGCTCTCCGCGCTGCTATCGTTGCAAATCCAGATGACTATTTCCTCCACATGGCAATCAAATCAACTGACAATGCATCACACTGCTTCTATGTGCTTGGTTCAGAAGCTACTAAGTTCGTTCTTGGTTCTACATCACAATACGATGGTCCTGTTTACCAAAACTTTACACGCAATGGTGAATGGGCTGAGTTTGATATCCCAATGGCACAATATGCTGCTGCCCTCTCTACCCACACTTGCGCTGCTGGTGTGAATGTATTCGTAGCATTATCAGAAGGTATCGCTGGTGCACAACTCAATATGGACGCTGTTTACTTCTACAAGAAATAAGCATCACCCACTGCTTTGAGGAGGCTGACTACCTCCTCATTGCCCTAAAATAAATAAGAAACGATTATGAAAAAAATGTTGCATAGCATTTTGGTTCTTTGCACGATAATGTGCGTGGCATGCGAACCTACTGTGAATTTCTCACTCAGCCCTAACTCACTGCAAATGAAGGTAGGTGATATCACCACCATCAATGTCATTGGCCAGGCTACCAATATCGAATGGGCTTCTTCCAATGAGGATGTGGCTACTGTGTTCCACGGTGCGGTTACCGCCAAGGCTATTGGTATGACCACTATCACCGCTAAATCAGGCGAGACCGTAGTTAACGCCCAAGTGTTTGTGACCGGCACCGATGGCGCAACCTTGCGCATCTCTCCTGCCTTCGTAGCTCTAAAGAAGGGCGAGACACATCAATTTCAATACGGCAACACCTATGGGCTGGATATCACATGGAGTTCCTCTGCAGAAGATATCGTAAAGGTGGACCAACAAGGCCTTGTTACAGCACTCAAGCCAGGTAATGCAACCATCACCCTTTCCACGCCCGTGGAGTCAGTCACAGCTTTAGTGGCTGTAGAGCACAACTGGGGCGAGTATTCGCTGGTATGGTCAGATGAATTTAATGGCGACAAACTGGATGAGTCCGTATGGAACTACAATACGGGTGGCAACGGCTGGGGCAACAACGAGTTGCAATACTACACCACCCGCCCTGAAAACATCCGTCTCGCCAATGGCTGCCTAGAGATTGAAGCACGCAAAGAGAACTACGAAAACCGCGAATACACCTCGGCTCGTATCTACTCGAAAGGCAAAAAATCCTTCCTCTATGGCAAGATGGAAGCCCGTATCAAGTTCCCTGGTGGCAAAGGCACATGGCCTGCATATTGGATGATGGGCGAATCGGGCAACTGGCCTAAATGTGGTGAGATTGACATCATTGAGCATATTGGATCGCAAGACACACGCGCTTCCTTCGCACTCCACACCCAAGAGAAGAATGGTATGAATGGCAAGAACTGGCACAGCACTCATTTCTTTGATTATCCACTATCCAACGACTTCCATGTCTATGGAGTAGAGTGGTGTCAAGAGGAAAAAGATGGCAAAGATTGCATCCGTTTCACGGTGGACGGAGTGGAATATGCTACCGCATGGGAGAATAAGATTGGAGACCATGATTCTTGGCCATTCTACAAACCTCACTATTTCATCCTTAACCTCGCTATCGGTGGCAACATGGGTGGCAAAGTGGATGACGCCATCTTCAACCAAAAACGAATCATGTATGTGGACTGGGTACGCGTTTACCAACGCCAAGAAATCCAATAACCACTCTGAACTATATTGAACTACTTTGAACAATTTTGAACCAAATTGAACCATGCTACACCATACTAAACGACATATCATTTGG
>JAZSGL010000067.1:0-29052 GCA_045532735.1 Paludibacteraceae bacterium
CATTTAAGAATATGTTGCTATCACTAACGCTCATCGCGTTGGTGGCTGCGGCTGCTTTGGCTGGCGTATATATGCTGGCCAAAGACCCTATCGCTGCGGCAATGACTGAGAAGCAACAAAGCGCTATCATGCAAGTGCTTCCTTAGGTTGCTGGCGATATCCGTATTGCTGAAGCTGAGGGGAGCAATGGCGTGACCCTCTACAAAGCGTATGTAGGCGAAGAGTGGATCGGTACAGCCGTAGAGGCAAGCACCGAGGGTAACCAAAACATGCCATTCGGCGGCACCTTCCGCTTGATGGTTGGTTTCAATAATGTAGGCGATGTAGTTCGCTATGTGGTATTGGAGCAAGCCGAGACCCCAGGTCTAGGTGCACTGATGAGCACATGGTTCTGCAACCCTGACAAACCAAAATCTAACATCTTGGGTAAGAACCCTGCTACTACCAATTTCAGCGTAAGCAAGGACGGTGGCGATGTAGATGCAATCACTGCATCAACTATCACCTCGCGCGCGTTCCTTGAAGTAGTAGTCAAAGCATACAACGGTATCGCACAGCAACCTATGCCAATCGAGGCAACGAGCGGTGCGACACAATTAACAACTGAGGAAGGAGGCCAACAATGAAAAATAAAGCATTAAACACCGTTCTTAACGGTATCTTGCGCGAGAACCCTGTGTTTGCTCTCGTGTTGGGTATGTGTCCTACCTTGGCGACTACCACTTCTGCTATCAATGGTATGTCCATGGGACTCGCTACGACCTTCGTGCTTATCTGCTCGAATGTGGTGATTTCACTCTTGAAGAATTTGATTCCAGACAAGGTGCGTATCCCTGCGTTTATCGTGGTGATTGCTACTTTCGTGACCATGGTACAACTCCTGATGCAAGCGTACTTGCCTGCCATTTATGAGGTACTTGGTTTGTTCATCCCACTGATTGTGGTGAACTGTATCGTATTGGGCCGTGCTGAGGCATTTGCAGCGAAGAATACAGTTGGTTTGTCCGCTTTGGACGGTCTAGGCATGGGCTTGGGCTTTACGTTGGCATTAACTTTGATTGGTGCAGTGCGTGAGTTGCTGGGTACAGGTAGTTTGTTCGGCATGAACCTCTACAGCGAGACCTATGGTATGTTGATTTTTGTGCTTGCTCCTGGTGCGTTTATCGTATTGGGCTACTTGATGGCATTGGTACAGAAACTCTTGAAGAAGTAAATGGTAAATAGTCAAATTGTAAATTAGAATTATGGTATATTTTCTGATATTTATCTCTGCGATATTCGTAAATAATATCGTATTGAGCCAGTTCTTGGGTATCTGTCCATTCTTGGGCGTAAGTAAGAAAATCAATACTGCGCTGGGTATGGGTGCTGCCGTGTTGTTTGTCATGACATTGGCGACATTGGTTACCTACCTCTTGCAACAACTCTTGAACGCATGGGGCTTGGGCTTCTTGCAAACGATCTTGTTTATCTTGGTGATTGCTGCGTTGGTGCAAATGATTGAGATTATCCTCAAGAAGATTTCTCCATCTTTGTACCAAGCATTGGGTGTGTTCTTGCCATTGATTACCACCAACTGCTGTTTGTTGGGTGTAGCCATCATGGTAGCCAGCGGCACATACAAACTGCCTATGGGCGCAGAGCCTGGCTTATTGACCGGTATGCTCTTTGCTATCGCCACAGCTATTGGTTTTGCCTTGGCATTGGTATTGTTCGCTGGTATGCGCGAGCAATTGGCATTGGCTAAGGTGCCAAAAGCGATGCAAGGTACCCCTATCGCTCTGCTCACCGCCGGCCTCTTGGCTATGGCATTCATGGGCTTTAGCGGCGTAGTATAAAAAATAGCGCTTTGCGCTGTTTAGAATGGTGTCGTATAGTTTAGAATAGTGTAGCATTGTTTTCAAAAGACACAACGCTATACAACTCTACACCATACTACACAACTCCATACAAAATATTAAATACAATGAAGCAATTTGATTGGAAGAAGATTCTGCCATATGCTGTGGCTATTGTAGCTTTTGTGGCAGTAGCTATGATTTATTGCGCTCCTGCGTTGGAGGGCAAAATGCTAGTACAAGGTGATGTCAACAATTGGAAAGGAGCTGCACAAGAGGCACGCACATTCTACGACGAGAATGGTACACGCACATGGTGGACCAACTCTATGTTTGGCGGTATGCCTACCTACCAGATCACAGGTAGTCTGCCATCTGGTGAAGTACGCAATGGCATGGCGAAAATAGCACACCTAGGCATGGAAGATGGATGGGAAGCCATCGGTATTATCTTTGCCTATTTCTTCGGTTTCTTCCTGATGCTTCGTTGTTTCAAGGTTAATCCATGGCTGAGCATCATTGGTGGCTTAGCCATGGGTTTCTCCACTTACTTTTTCTTGATTATCCCAGCGGGACATATCACCAAAGCCATGGCTCTAGGTTTTCTGGCACCCGTGATAGGCGGATTCTATGCTATATTCCGCAAGCAGTATTGGTTGGGCGCGCCACTCGTAATGCTTTACGGCATATTGGGTATCACACTTCACCCACAGATGACCTATTATATCTTTATGCTGATAGGGGTGTTAGCTTGTGCAGAACTCTATATCCATATTAAGGACAAAGCATGGAAAGATTTAGGCATATCGCTTGGCGTATTGGCATTGAGTCTGCTACTGGTTGTGGGAACAAAGGTCAGCTGGCTGGAGATGAACCAATCCTATCTCAAGGAAACCATGCGTGGTGGACATTCGGAATTAGGCGAAAGTGCACCCCAAAAATCAGCAGATTTTTCGGGGACGCCGCAGGCGAAAGGCGATAAGGCGAAAGGCGGAGGATTAGACTTGGATTATGCTACTGCATGGAGTTATGGCGTGGACGAGACCATGACTTTCCTTATTCCTAACTGGGAAGGTGGTGCAAGTGGCTATAATTTGGGCGCGAAGTCGAATCTTTGTGAAACAATGGTCAAGAATCGTGTCCCTAAACGTTCTGCAGAGCAGTTTTGTCAGCAAGTGCCTACCTATCGTGGAGAGAAAGCCTTTACTAGTGGTCCAGTGTATATGGGAGCGATTATCTGCTTCCTCTTTGTACTGGGTTTATTGATTGTGCCTGGACCATATAAGTGGGCACTATTGGTGGCTACACTTTTCTCTGTGGCATTGGCGTGGGGTAGAAATATGATGTGGCTGACAGAGTTATTCTTCAACTACTTCCCTATGTATAATAAGTTCCGCGCGGTGGAGAGTATCTTAGTAGTGGCAGAAATAACAATGCCATTGCTCGGTATTTTAGCTCTGCAACAGATTGTGGATAAGAAAGTGGCATGGGAGAAACTGCGTGTGAATATGTTTATTGCAGGCGGTGTGACTGCGGGCTTGTGCCTTATCTTTGCTCTCTTCACGGGCATGGTGGATGTTACCAGCAGCTATGACGTACAATGGGTGAACCAAGTGCCTGCTTGGCTTAGAGATGCTATTTACGACGAGCGTGTAGCCATGATCAAAGCCGATGCTTGGCGTTCGTTTATCTTTATCGCTTTGGGCTTTGCAATTATTTTCTGGTACGCGTGGCAAAGTCAGAAAGAAGAACAGAAGAAGCACTCCTATATATTGTATAGTATTTTGGCTGTGTTAGTACTAGCGGATATGATACCTGTGAATAAGCGCTTCTTCGGCAATGACAACTTCGTGAAAGCCAAAGATGCCGATGCTTATTTTGCAATGCTACCATACGAACAGCAAATTTTGCAAGATGATGATCCTAACTTCCGTGTGCTAAACTTGGCAAGTAACACCTTTAATGATGCCCGCACTAGTTATCGATTGAAGTCGATAGGCGGTTATTCGGCTGCCAAGCTGCGTCGTTATCAAGACTTGATAGATGAGCATATCTCTAAGGAGATGAATCCGCTGATGCAAACCGTGATGCGCACGCAAGGATTTATGTTGCCTGACGCGAACGAAGGTAATGATTTTCCAGTACTCAATATGCTCAACATGAAGTACGCCATTGTCCCACTTCAAGGTGGTAAACAAGCACCTGTGCAAAATCCATACGCCATGGGTAACTGTTGGTTTGTAGATGAGGTGCTTTTGGTCGATACGCCAGACGAAGAATGTGCAGCATTAAGGACACTGGATTTGCATAAGCAAGCAGTGGCAGACAAGAAGTTTGCTGAGGCATTGGATATTACCAAACCAGAAGTAACGCCTTTGATGGCCTTTGATGAGAGCAGTATCAAATTAACCTCTTATGCGCCTAACTGTCTACAATATGAATCTATGAACGAACATAATCAAGTGGCAGTATTCTCGGAGATTTACTATCCATACGATTGGCATTTATATATAGTGAACACTCACGGAGAGAAAGTAGAATTGCCTCTTGCCCGTGTGAACTATACCTTGCGTGCAGCTGTTATTCCTGCAGGACATCATCAACTCGTTATGGAGTTTACTCCTCACGCAATCAAGACAGACAAATGGTGCATAGCTATCTTAATCTTGGCATTGCTGCTTAGTGCAGGTGGTTTGACCTATCCTTTGTGGAGAAAGAAACAATAACATTAAACTCTACACCCTACACTATGATTACCATCATCATCTGCACATATAACCGCGAGAAGTATATCCGTCCTTTGTTGGAAAGTATAGCTAAGAATGACTATCCCGCAACAGATTACGAGATTGTACTAGTGGACAACAATTGCACCGACAATACACGTGGAGTGTGTGAGCAGTTTGCTGCCGCAAATCCTGAGGTGACGCTTCGCTATGTAGTAGAATCCGAACAAGGTTTGTCCGCTGCACGCAATAAGGGCATCAAAGAGGCGAAAGGGGATATTATCATCTATGTGGATGACGATGCCTTGGTGGACAGCAACTATATCCGTATCTATGCCGAGCATTTTGCTACTCACCCCGATACGATGGCTGCAGGTGGTCCGATTGAACCGCTATATGAAACGGAAGAGCCTTCATGGATGTCGCCTTATACCAAAGCGCTACTGACAGCATGGATGAATTATGGTGATAAGGTGAGGGAGTACCCAAATGGTCGTTATCCTGGTGGCGGTAATGCCGCCTATCGGAAAGAAGTGTTTAATAGAGTAGGGTTGTTTAATACAGAATTGGGCAGAAAAGGCAATCTGCTTTTAGCATCAGAAGAGAAGGATATCTTCGACAAGATGAAGGCTCTCGGGATGAAGGTGCTCTATCTCCCAACTCCTGTACTTCACCATAGCATTCCACAATCGAAATTAGAGGAGGACTATTTCAATCGCTTGACCTTGCAGATTGGTCGCAGCGAGCGCATGCGCACACGCGCTATATCAAAAGGTAAATACATCTGTCGATTGGCTTCAGAGGCAGTGAAATGGGGTGGCACATTAGCGTTGCTATGTATCTACACACTCCAACTCCACCCTATGAAAGGATGGAAGTTAGTTCTCTTCCGTAAGAATGTAACGAAAGGATTGTTGGGTGGTTAGTCCAGCAATTGAAGTTTCTCGAAAACTAATTCACAACTATTCTTACCACTTGTCTCGCCCCAGAATTTGTCTAGTATCTTCTGGCGAGCAGTTGTGTCCATCGTATAGTCGTTGGTAGAAATTACTTGGATAAGTTCTTCAAAAGTATAGACTTTTCTTCCAACAATATTATCCTGAATATCAAAGATAAACTCACGACTATTCACATATTCCTCATAATCATAATGGAATAGAATGACATGCTTATTAGGCATAAGGATATAGTCGTATAATATCGAAGAGTAGTCCGTAATTAGCACATGGGTGTATGGCAGAATGCAATACATATCCACATTGCCGTCTAAGAAGATTAGGTTGCTATATTCGATTGACTTATCAATAATAGTGTTGGCATGGGGCTTCATCAGCACGCATGCATTTTTCGCCGCAGCACAAGCATTGAGAGCATTGAGGTCAAATCCATTGGCGAAGCATTCACGCTGCGAATCACGCCAAGTAGGCATATACACCAATACGGTGTCATATTGCTGGATATGTGCTACCAACTGCTTAGTGGCCTCTGATTCATATTTCTGGATAAATGCTCCCACCTCTGCCAATGGTTTGTTCAAAAGCATATTACGAGGGCATCCAGTCTGAATACATTGCTCCTTGCTTATACGGAAGGATTGCGAGAATACTCCGTCAAAGAAATCTGTAGTAGATACCATATAGTCTGGACGACGAAATGGTGCAGGATGGAAGAAGGTATCACGTATATCACGTTGTACATATCGTTTCGCCAAATCACCCTTAGTGATACCAAACTCAATGGCCTTCATCGGTACACCGTGCCAAAGATTGACTATCTTAGCACTACCAGCAAGGCAGAAAGCAATATCAGATGAGTAGGAATTGACAAACCAGTATTTCGCTCTCAATGCATACCACAATCCTTTTAATGATGCCACGAAGTATGCCTCATAGCCCAAACTACGGATATGCGCCACGGTGGTCTTTTTGGTGGAGATCCAAATAAGCTTACGGTTCTTAATATGCTGATTGGCGTAGATAAACTGGTATTTGGAGTTATCATTGAATCCTCCTCTATACGAGCCAAAGACCAGAATCTTACTAGTTCGAGGAACGAGGTAAGACAATGGGTAAACCATGTAGCACAAGAGGTATGCTATGAATTTGGCGAACTGTTTCATTCTCCGCGCAGTTTATGTAGTGTCTCGTTGATTAGGGTAGATGATGTACCTTTGGTGTAAGGGAAATACACGACTTGCGCACCTACGGCATTGAGGTCAGCTTCTATCTTGTTCCATTTGTCAGTTCCCTTCCAATCATCGCCCACGAACATAACATTAAAGTGGTATTTCTCCCACGCCTCCATCTTGTTCATATTCTCTTGGGTCACCACTTCGTCCACATATTTAATCGCGCCAACTATCTCCTTGCGTTCTTCAAAAGGAATGACCGCATGCTTGTGCTTGTAACTCACTAACTCGTCAGTCGATACACCTACAATAAGGTAGTCGCATTGCGCTTTGGCTTTGCGAAGAAGATTGAGGTGACCAATATGGAATAAGTCATAGACGCCTGTGGTATAGCCAATTGTGATGGGTTCGTATAGATTGAGGAATTGCTCAAGGCAGTATAGTTGCCATTTTTGATTGCCCGTGAGTTGGCTCATATCAATATCACGACGGAACTCAGGGCGGGTAGGACCTTGCCAACCTTTGAAATATGCATCCACAGGGCGAGGCATTGGGACTTTGTTTGGCACAGGAATCTCTGGGTACTTGATTTGCATTAACTCGCGTACCAAATATTTAGATTCACCATTGCGTACACGATTCAAATCCAAAGGATCTGCCATACGAAGTAAAGCGTATGGATCGGTATATGGCATGTCGGCAGCTTTGAAAGCATTGTAATAGGAACTGGATGACTCGCGGCTGAATACATCATCCATAAAGTGCAAGAAATCAATCTTCTCACCTTGACGATAACGTTCATAAAGATACGACATGTCTTCTGGTTGCTTGAGTACTAACGCAGGGTCAAGGAAGGTATAGCGCTTCGCAAAGTCTTCTACTGTCCAGTCTTTGGAGAGCAATTGATCCATACCGCCAAAAATAAGGTCGCTACTTTCGCCAACGATGAGTCGCGTTACGCCATCTGCTTTGGCTTGCATAGCCGCCTGATAGAGTTGTGGTTCGATGGAGTGAACAGGAGCGTTCTTTGAACGCATTACTGGTTCAAGGCAATTTTGTACTGTATTCCAATCTATGTCCACATAGTGGAGGTTCAGCCCGTAGTACTTTGCGTAGTATTCTGCACGAGCTAATTCCTCTTTTTGGTATTCGCCACCAAGGAAACGGAAAGTATAGGCATCACAACCTGGCATATAGGCAGCCAAGATAGCGGAGTCCATACCGCCAGAGAGACAGATACCAAGCTTCTCGCCTTTGAGCGAGTCAAAGACTTTTTGTATAGCCTTGTCAATCTCCTCTGCTGTGCGAACATAGGTAAAATCCTTGCTATTGGCCAATGGTATATTTTCGTGCTGAAGTCCTTCGTAAAAATCCATGCCTTCGCGCTCGATGTAGCGGAAAGCCAAATAGGAACTCATGCAGAAATTCTTGTTGTTCATTTTATATATCTTCTTTGAATGTTATTTTCTTGTTTTGTTCTTCGCCCTTAACAATGTAGATTGGTACCTGAGGCATATGCTCGTGTACAATACCGCAGTCGTCTGTGGCGGGGAGATGAGCCTCTGTGCATGCTTCTGCACACAGACTATCCAAGCTCAAGGCTTTGGTATATGCTTCTGCTATTAACTCCAAGCGGAAGGCTTGGGGCGTTTGGGCACGCATGATGGTGGAGCGTTGCGGAATACGGGCAACTTTACCATCTGCCATCTCATAGACCGTATCAGTACATGGAATCGCTACCGTCACCGCCTCATGTCCCTCTAATGCCTCACATACACGAGCAATGATCTCCTGGCTTACAAAGGGGCGCGCAGCATCGTGAAGGAGGAGGTTTACTGCATTGTGGCTATTGGCTATTGGCAATTGGCAATAGGTTTCCTGGCCTTTAACCTCTAACCTTTCACCTCTAACCTGTCGTATTGCATTCACACTTGATTCCCAACGCTCTTTGCCACCTGGGATGATGTGGCGGACTTTCTGCCATGCGTTGGCAAGTAGCATCTGCTCGGCATGTGCGATATAATCGGGGTGCATGACAATGCAAATCTCATGAATATGAGGCGATTGTTCAAAGGCCTCTACTGCATGTTCCAAGACACTCTTGCCATCTTGCAATGGCAACAACTGCTTAGGAGTATTACCTCCGACGCGTGCTCCTATACCTCCTGCTAATATGACGGCGACGTTTTGCATTGTGTAGTGTTGTGTAGTATTGTTTAGTGTTGTGTAGAATTGTTTTTTGCGGCGAGGATCATCTCGCAAAGTTCGCGGATGGCACCATCGCCGCCATTTTTGGTAAGGTGGATGATGCCTGGGACGGCTTTCACTACGGCTACAGCG
Organism: Paludibacteraceae bacterium; assembly: GCA_045532735.1. Lineage (GTDB taxonomy): Bacteria > Bacteroidota > Bacteroidia > Bacteroidales > Paludibacteraceae > Colicola. The sequence goes on from JAZSGL010000067.1 coordinate 9,033, forward strand.
TTGGCTGGACATGCAGCCACACCTGCGTGTTGCAAAAGGTCAAGGTCATTGACGTCGTCGCCTACGAAACATACATTCTCCAATGTGATACCCAACTCCTTGCATATCTCGTTGGCGGCATCCAATTTGGTCATCTTTACACCATCTACCACGCGGCCAACGCCCGTGTAGATATATTCTAAACCGAGTTTTTGTCCGCGTTTTAAGCCAATGGCTGTATTCTCGCTAGTGAGGATACCGCAAGGGATTCCTGCTTTGCGCAGGAGCACAATACCCAATCCATCGTACACGCAGAAGCGTTTGAACTCGTCGCCACTTTCAGTATAATACATACCGCCGTCGGTCATGCAACCATCTACATCGGTAAGGAAAAGTTTGATATCTTTCATTATTATTCTATTGCTAACTTAATTATTCTATGCTGAATCACTAACTATTTATCGGAGTTGATCAGAGCAATAAGTTGATCTACTGCTTCTTCTTGTGGTATATTCTTCAATACGCACTCTTTGCCACGATATAGACTGACTTTGCCGCGGCCAGCGCCCACATATCCATAATCGGCATCTGCCATCTCGCCTGGGCCGTTGACAATACACCCCATGATACCAATCTTGAGTCCTTGTAGGTGGGAGGTAGCTTCTTTTACCTGTGCAATAGTTTGCTCAAGGTCAAATAAGGTGCGACCACAACCAGGACAAGATATATACTCCGTTTTATACATACGAACTCGGGCTGCCTGGAGAATGTCTTTGCTCAGACGGATGAGATCTTCGGCCGCAAAATGGTCGTTGTTGAGTATCAATTCGGTACAATTGTAGTCCCATAGCAGTCGGCCACATTCGGCAGCGGCATGCAATTGGAATAGGTGCCAATCGGTATCAGCATTGGAGAAAATGACCGTTTTGTTCTCAATGTTGACTTGCGTAGTGGCTGCATAGCGAATGCTTTGTTTGTCTGCAAAATAATCCACCAAGGCACGTGCTACTGGCAGTTCTTTTTCTGGTGCTTCGCTAAGGCTGACGCGGATTGTGTCGCCAATGCCATCTGCAAGTAGGGCACCTATACCAACGGCGGATTTTACACGGCCATCTTCACCTTCGCCCGCTTCTGTCACACCAAGATGCAAAGGGAATGCCATGCCCTCTTCTTGCATCTGCCAAACCAATAGACGAACGGTAGTGACCATCACGCGGGTATTGCTAGCCTTGATAGATAGGACAATATCCTTGAAGTCTTCAGCGACGGCTACACGAAGAAACTCCATGCAACTCTCTACCATACCTTCTGGAGTGTCTCCGTAGCGAGACATGATACGATCGCTAAGACTTCCGTGGTTCACACCAATGCGTAAGGCAGTTTTGTGTTGCTTGCATATGTTGAGTAGTTGGACAAAGCGGTTGCGAAGGCGTTCGAGTTCAGTTTGGTATTCCTCGTCGGTATAGTCGATTTGCTTGAACTTACGAGCAGGGTCGATATAATTGCCTGGATTGATGCGCACTTTCTCCACCACTTGGGCTGCGGCATCTGCCACGTCGGATTGGAAGTGGACATCTGCCACCAAGGGAACTACACTATCCTTCACCATACTACACAATTCCTTACGTATTTGTGCGAGTGATTCTACTTCGCGTATGCCTTGGGTAGTGAAACGCAGAAGTTCTGTACCAGCAGTAATGCAGCGTTCAGCTTGTGCGACACTACCCTCGATATCATTGGTCGAAGTATTCGCCATCGTCTGTATGCGAACGGGGAATTCGCTACCTATCGATAGACCGCCAACTTGTGTGGTAGTCGTTTGTCGGCGATGGTATGTGAGTTGGATGTTCATAAAAGCCCGAATTTGGTGCAAAGTTACACAAATATTTTGGTATTAGCAATAAAAAACGCTTATTTTTGCACTTTTTTGTCGAAATATTTGGTCATGTCAAAAAAAAGCAGTACTTTTGCACCCGCTTTCGAATGGAAGTATGCGTTTACGCGGGATTCAGTAGCTCAGCAGGTAGAGCACATCCCTTTTAAGGATGGGGTCCTGGGTTCGAGCCCCAGCTGAATCACAAAAAGAGAGTTCTCATTGGGAACTCTCTTTTTTGCTTTTTATTGTGCGTAATACTACGACGGTGTTGATAATCCATACTGCGATGACAAATTATATAAAGTGTTCTTTGGATGAAGTTGCCGAAATGGTTGCTGCTGCAAATGACACAGATGAGGACAACTTGTTCTAAAAAAGAAAAGAAGGTGATATTACTTTCTTTTTTTTGTATTATAATACCCCGCAAAAACCGACTTTTTTAGCATCAAAAACGGCGAAAAAGTATCAAAATGTTGGTCAAATGTTGCCAAAATTGAGGTCCAAGACAAAAGAAAAACGCTAACAACCTTGTTTTTAAGTCATTAGCGTTTCTTCTTGTGGTGCCACCAGGAATCGAACCGGGGACACAAGGATTTTCAGTCCTTTGCTCTACCAACTGAGCTATGGCACCCCTCTTTCTTGACGAAAGCGGGTGCAAAGGTACTGCTTTTTTTTGAACTGACCAAATATTTTGGCGTTTTTTTTGTAAAAATGCATAATTATTAGTCAAAAAGAGTGAAAATGTCAGAAAAAAGTAGTAATTTTGTGGCGTAAATATTCCCGAAGGTCAGAATAATGGAACTACAAGTAATCGCACATGCTCGTAATGGTTTCTCACAGAAGTTCGGTATTCCGCGCCAAAGTAGAGAAGATTCTAGTATAGAGACACATATTATATTCGCGCCCGCGTATCGCGTGCGCGAGGCGTTGCGCGGCATAGAGGAATACTCGCATCTGTGGTTGTTGTGGGGATTTGACGAGGCGATAAGACGAAAAGGTGAAACTGCTAGAGGCGATGAGTTGGACTGGAGTCCGACGGTGCGACCGCCTCGTTTAGGAGGCAACAAGCGGATGGGTGTGTTTGCTACGCGTTCGCCATTCCGACCTAATCCTATTGGATTGACCAGTGTGAAACTGCTGCGTGTGGAAGAGAGTAAAGATGAAGGATTGGTGTTAGTGGTGAGCGGAGCTGACCTGCTGGATGGTACTCCGATCTATGATATCAAACCCTATTTGTCCTTCTCGGACAGTCATTCGGATGCTCGAAATGGCTTCGCAGAAGCGACTCAGAATTATCGATTAGAAGTACATGTGGATGAAGAATTGCGTGAGGATACCTTGCGTAAAGGTTGCCCATGGGTAGCTCTAGAGGAGATACTGAGTCAAGACCCTCGTCCTGCATATCAGTCAGATTCAGGAAGGGTGTATCATTTGGATTATGATGGATGGACAGTGGACTTTGTGGTAACTGGCGCAACCGTTTGCGTAAAAAAATGTGCGCGAAAATAAGGCTTTTTGTAAAAGAGACTTGTAGATATAAAAAAAATACACTATCTTTGCGCAGTAATTTGTATATTTATAAATTTAATATGATGAAAAAGTTTTACTCTATTCTTTTGGCACTTGCATGTGCAATGTCGGTTAGTGCACGTGTGATCTATTTAGTACCTAACGATTGGCGTTCGGATGGCGCTGCGTTGTTCGTACACTCTTGGGGTGGCGGTTCTGATATCGCTGGTAAGATGACCAAGGTTTCGGATAACCTGTATCAATACGAGATAGGTAGTAATACAAGTTGCTTGTTTGTGCGCCAATCTCCTGATTTAGGCAATGCAATCAATTGGGATCAAAAGTGGAATCAAACAGCAGATCTCGCTATACCCGCAGACAAGAACTGCTATACCATCACAGGTTGGGGCCCTAATGACGGAATATGGAGTACGCAGGGTACAGTAACTCCTCCTACACCAGACCCTGATGCCGCCTATTATGTAACAGGTTCGGCAGAACTGGTAGGTACTGAGAAAGCATGGAGCGAGACCGCAATCAAGATGACCAAGAATGCGAACAATACATTCACCCATACTTTTGCGGACTTGGCAGAAAGTGTGGTGTATCGCATGAAGATAACCAATGGTACATGGGCATCAAATTGGGGCTTTGCAGCTGTGGCTAATGCACCAACTGGCGTAGCAGGCGATACCGATGGAAATGTGGTCTTTACATTGAAGACCAAAGGCAATGTAGTGGTTAGCTTCAATGGCGCAACCATTACTTTGCAAGGTGACTTTAGCGATGAAGAGCCAATCAAACCTATCCATGGTAGCTCCGTTCCTTCAGAATGCGAGGATGTAATGTTGCAAGCATTCTATTATGACTCCTACAGAGATGGTGCTCCTGGTGATGTGCTTATTAACGGAACGCCACTAGGCAATACCAAATGGTCAACTCTCTTGAATCAATCGGGCGAGATTGGTTCCTATTTTGACCTCGTATGGCTCCCACCATCAGGCAAATCAGAGGGCGGTACTGGTTATCACCAAACACAATATAGCAACCAAAACTCCGATTGGGGTAAACAAAAAGAATTGCTCGAATTCATCAATCGCATGCATGCGGCTAACACCAAAGTGGTGGCAGATATCGTGATCAACCACGCAGGTTGCAAGTCCTCTTGGTGCGACTTCTATCCACAGAACTTTGGCGAGTATGGTACATTCCAACCAGACGCTTCTTGGATATGCAAAACAGATGAAGTGAACTACAATCCAGAGGCAGGTGAATGGAAAGGCAAAGCTACAGCTACCGACGACGGCGGCTACAATATGCAAGATAATTATGCCTCTGCACGCGACTGGGCGCACGCTGACCCACGCGTACAGGAGATGATGAAAGCTTATCTCAAATGGATGAAGGATGTGATTGGCTTTGATGGTTGGCGTTATGACTATGCACAAGGCTTCAAGGGTAAATATATTGACATGTACAATAGCGCAGCGGCCAACTATTTCTCTGTAGTTGAATTTTGGAATGGCGATATGAATAATATCAAGAGTTATCTCAACGATGTTAATTGGAATACCTTGGCATTTGATTTTAGTACCAAGTATTCAGCCATTCAAGGTATCGCTGACGGCAATTATCAAAAGTGCAAAGGTTCTGGCCTATTAGGTGCCGGTTTGAGCAAGTTTGCTGTGACCTTTGTGGATAGCCACGATACCTACTTCGGATGCCAAGGCGGTCGCGATAACAACGACGAGATAGGTGGTTGTGGCAAGTCTATGGAGGATTATAATAAGGACCGCGTACTCGGAGCGAATGCCTTTATTCTCTCTATGCCTGGTGTACCTTGTGTGTTCTATCCTCATTGGGTAAAATACAAAGATGCAATCGGCAAGATGGTATTAGCGCGTAAGGCAGCGGGTGTACACTCAGAGTCCAAAGTGAGTGACGAAGCTGGTAATGGCTACTACAAGGCTACCATCACTGGTAAACACGGTTCGGTTCGTCTGTTGCTAGGTCCTAATAGTGGTTTTGACACCACTCCACAAGGTTACACATTGGCATACAAGGGTGGTAACTTTGCCATGTATTACACCTCTACCCAAGCAGAGGTGCCTATACTCAGTATTACCCCTTCTGCTATCTATAAGACACCTACTTATGAGGTGGAGATGGCTGCTGTAGCTCTTAGTGGAAAACCTACTATTTACTACACCACAGATGGTTCTGACCCTAAGACATCTGCTACAAAAAAGAATTATACCACCGCGTTTACTATCAGCGGAACAGTCACAGTCAAGGCTTATGCTGTACTGAATGGCGTAGAGTCTGAAGTACAAGATGCTACATATACATACCAAGAACCACAACAAACACCTCTTACCGTTAAATTCCTCCCTCCTGCTACATGGGAGACAGTTTATCTATACGCTTGGGGTGGTGCTAACCTAGGCGCTTGGCCAGGTATGGAGTGGAAGACCAAAGATAGCGACGGATGGCTATACCAAGTATTCCCAGGTGATGTACAAGAGGTTAGCATCATTTTCAACAACGGAGTAGATGAGCAATCCAACGATATTGTTCTGGATCAAGATGCTTGCTACGAATGGGATGGCACACAAGAGAAACTTAGTCAAAACTGCTCACTATCAAATATCCCATTCCAACTGATTGTTAGCCCAGAGGGCAAAGTCTTCAAGACCGAAACACTAAGCATCACCATGTCCACCATCGGTGGTGGTGAAGATGCTACCATCTATTACACTCTTGACGGTTCTAATCCAAAAGAAGTGGCTAAGCCTCTTATTTATACTCAGGCTATCACCATTAATTCTACCACCACTCTCAAGGCTTATGCTGAGAGCAATGGTCAAGAGACTGAGGTGCAAACACATACGTACACCTATGAGACCCCACAAGCTACTCCACTGACTATCGCCTTCCAAAAACCTGCTGATTGGGCCAAGGTGCATTTGTATGCATGGAACGATGGTGGTGCTACGCTCTACAACGGTGAATGGCCAGGTGGTGAACTGACTAAGACGAATGCACAAGGGCTCTACTACTTTACTTTTGCTGCTGATGTTAAGGAGATTAACTTCATCTTCAACGATGGTGCTTCTACACAAACTGCTGACCTTTGGACCGACGAGGATGTATGCTATGGTTGGGAGGCAGGTAAGGCTGTCAAGATTAATTGCATGGATACAGGTGTGGAAGATATAGAAACTACCAATGGAAATGCGAAGTTTATTTATAACGGACAATTGCTGATTCGCTATAATGGTAAGTTGTACAACATAATGGGACATGAGGTGAGATAGAGATCCAAATGCCTTACAAATAAATAGGGACGCCAAGTGGCGTCCCTATTTGTTTATCCTCGTACGAGTTATGATGAATGTTATTTGAGTTTTTTGAATGTCTCGCGCATGTTGCATGCCTTGCTGAGGATGGCGTGGAGGTCTTCAATCTTCACGCGCTCTTGAGCCATGGTGTCGCGATGGCGGATCGTCACGCAATTGTCGTTTAATGTATCATGATCCACAGTGATGCAGAATGGTGTACCAATAGCATCTTGGCGACGGTAGCGTTTGCCAATAGAGTCTTTCTCGTCGTAGTTAGTGTGGAAGTCATACTTGAGCATGTCCATGATCTCGCGTGCTTTCTCTGGCAGACCATCTTTCTTTACGAGTGGCATAACGCAAGCTTTTACAGGAGCGAGAACAGCAGGGAGGTTCAATACTACGCGGGTGTCTCCTCCTTCGAGCACCTCCTCCTTGTATGCACCGCACATCACAGAGAGGAACATACGATCCACACCGATGGATGTCTCGATGACATATGGAGTGTAGCTCTTGTTGAGTTCTGGGTCGAAGTACTCAATCTTCTTGCCGCTATATTGCGCGTGTTGACTGAGGTCAAAGTCGGTACGGCTGTGGATACCCTCAACCTCCTTGAAACCAAATGGCATTTGGAACTCAATGTCGGTAGCTGCGTTGGCATAGTGAGCGAGTTTATCGTGATCGTGGTAGCGATAGTTCTCGTCACCCATGCCGAGAGCTTTGTGCCATTTGAGACGGAATTCTTTCCAGTACTCAAACCATTTCATTTCCTCGCCTGGACGAACGAAGAACTGCATCTCCATTTGCTCGAACTCACGCATGCGGAATACGAATTGGCGAGCCACAATCTCGTTGCGGAAAGCCTTACCGATTTGTGCGATACCGAAAGGAATTTTCATGCGGCCCGTCTTTTGTACGTTGAGGTAGTTGACAAAGATACCTTGTGCTGTCTCAGGACGGAGGTAGATCTTCATGGCACCATCTGCGGTTGAGCCCATCTCGGTAGAGAACATGAGGTTGAACTGACGAACGTCGGTCCAGTTGCGTGTGCCAGAGATAGGGCAGACGATCTCTTCGTCGAGGATGATTTGCTTGAGTTCCTCGAGATTACTATCATTGAGGGCAGTTGCAAAGCGCTCGTGTAGGGCGTTGCGCTTCTCTACGTTGGCTTTTACGCGCTCGTTAGTTTGCTTAAACATCTCCTCATCAAAGCTCTCGCCGAAGCGTTTGCGTGCTTTGGCTACCTCTTTCTCTATCTTCTCGTCGTACTTAGCGAGTTGGTCCTCGATGAGTACGTCTGCGCGGTAGCGTTTTTTACTATCCTTGTTGTCGATAAGTGGATCATTGAATGCGTCCACGTGACCAGAAGCTTTCCATGTGGTAGGGTGCATAAAGATGCTAGCGTCAATGCCGACGATGTTCTCATGGAGCATGGTCATAGCATCCCACCAGTATTTCTTGATGTTGTTCTTAAGTTCTACACCGTTTTGTCCGTAGTCATACACGGCGCCGAGACCGTCATAAATCTCGCTGCTTGGGAAAACGAAGCCGTACTCTTTGCAGTGTGCGACTAGTTTTTTGAAGGTTTCTTCTTGTGTTGCCATATCTATAAAAGTTCTAAATGTTTCAAAAGTGTTAGGGGATGAAAAGACCCTAATTACGCAATTTGGGCACAAAGGTAGTATTTTTTTATGAACTATGCAAGCGAGGGGTATAGAAAATGTAAAAAAAGGAATGAATACTTGCATGAATGAGAAAAAAGTAGTACCTTTGCGGAAGAATGTAACTAACAATAAGAAAATATGCGCATTGTGATTTTGGGAACAGCATGGCCTTTTAGAGGCGGTTTGGCAGCGTTTAATGAGCGATTGGCAAAACAATTCGTGCAAGATGGGCATGAGGTAGAGGTAGTCACTTTTACTTTGCAATATCCATCTTTTTTGTTTCCAGGAAAGACACAATATAGTAGCGAGGTAGCACCAGATGGGTTGAAAATAGTTCGCGAAATAAATTCGTGTAATCCATTGAATTGGATTAAGGTGGGGAAAAGATTGAAAAGGGAAGCGCCTGAATTGTTGATAAGTTGCTATTGGATGGCCTTCTTTGCACCATGTTATGGGATAATCCAGCGAATAGTAAGGCGTAATGGCAAAACTAGATGTATCGGATTGGTACACAATATGATCCCGCATGAACCAAGTGTGTTGGACAAATGTTTGGCCCCTTTCTATGTGAAGCAGACAGATGGTTTTGTGGCCTTGTCGGATAGTGTGGTGCAAGATATTGCTTCATTGGATAGAGAACAGAAACCGAAGACTTTCTCGCCACACCCTGTATACGACCATTATGGCGAGAAGATGGATAGAAAAGATGCTTGCGTGGCATTGGGATTGGATGATAGAAAAAGATATATGCTGTTCTTTGGACTGGTGAGGGCGTATAAGGGTTTGGATATGTTATTAGATGCCTTTGCAAAGGTGAAGGACGAGCTAAAGGATTTGCAGTTGATTGTGGCGGGCGAGTTTTATGAAGATGAGGATAAATACTTAGCGCAAATAGAGGCTAATGGTTTAAAAAATAGGGTGATAGTAAGAAATGAATTTGTTGCAGATGCTGATCTAAGGAAATATTTTGGAGCAGCAGACTTAATCGTTCAGCCATATAAGACAGCGACCCAGAGCGGGGTTACGCAAGTGGCATTTCATTTTGAGAAACCTTGTTTGGTGACTAATGTGGGCGGGTTGGGCGAGATTATCCATCATGGAAAGATGGGATATGCTGTTGATCCTCAGGTAGATGCGATAGTAGATGGCCTGAAGGATTATTATCAGAATGATCGTCGGGAAGCGTTTACAAAGTACTTAATCAAAGAAAAAGAATTATACGGATGGGATATTATGGCGCAAGCTTTCTACCGTATTTTGTTACATTTGGAAAAATAATGATATTATAATGCGAGCGATTTCTCCTTCTCTTTTAGCAGCAGATTTTGGTAATCTGCAACGCGAGTGCGAAATGATCAATGCTAGTAGTGCAGAATATCTGCATATTGATGTGATGGATGGTGTGTTTGTGCCTAACATTTCGTTTGGTTTTCCTGTGATGGAGGCTTGTAAGAAACATTGTACTAAGCCATTGGACGTGCATTTGATGATTACCCACCCCGAAAACTATGTGGAGCGTTTTTGCGATGCGGGTGCATGGAGTGTGGGATTTCATATAGAGGCAGTAGAAGATCCTATGCCAGTGATAGAATTGATAAGAAAGAAAGGTGTACGAACCTGCTTGACTATCAATCCTAAAACGGATATTCATAGTTTGGATCCGTATTTAGGCGAGGTAGATATGGTCTTGCTAATGTCTGTACAAGCAGGATATGGTGGGCAAGGTTTTATTCCTGAATCTTTGGATCGTTTGCGCTATTTGCGCAAGCAAATTGACGAGCTTGGTTTGAAGACCTTAATTGAAGTGGACGGCGGTGTGAATGCCAAGTGGGCACCTGAATTATGGGAAGCCGGTGCGGATATTTTGGTGGCCGGAAGTGCCGTGTTTAACGCCAAAGATCCGATAGCGATGGTAAATCTTTTGAAAGAAGGCTAACTAATGTAGTTTAGAGGGCGCTCTACGAGCTATGGTTTAGAGTTTATTGGCAAGGTGTATATGAGATGGTTAGCGGCACATACCTGGTTGATGGCGTTGGTGTTGCTAGTGATGATGATTATGGTAAGCGGCTATATGGGAAGGCCGCTTAACTTGTTGAAAGACACAGAGGTAGATTATCTAGATGCAGATACTGTATTGGCTATGCGTTTGCTTGGCGAAGGGCAAGAACGGGAAAAAACGATACGGTATGAAGCAGAAGTGGAGGGAGGAAGCAGAGTGTTGCTGTATTTGCAGAAGGATAGTGTGAGTATGCCTGTGATGGGTGATGTACTGATGGTGCAGACGCAAGTGAGAAGAGGTGGGCAGTTGGGGGATTTTGATTACGGGATGTATCTAAGGCGACAAGGTATTGCGGGTAGCTGTTGGGCGAATAGAAGAAACTGGCAAGTAATTGGTCATGAGGAAGATAGAAGTTTGCTAACTATAGCCAAGAGATGTCAATATCGTTTGCACGAGCAATATCGCCAGATGGGTATCGAGGGAAAAGAGTTGGGTGTTTTATCGGCATTGACATTGGGCTATCGTGAAAATTTGGATAAAGATGTGCAGCGTAGTTTCTCGGTGTCGGGAGCGATGCATGTGTTGGCAGTTAGTGGATTGCACACAGGTATTGTTTGGGGAATAGTAGTTTGGTTGTTGACACTAGGTGGATGGTTCAAGCCATTGTGGGAGGAGAAGTGGAAGCGTTGGTTGCTGAATATAATAGCCATTGTGTTGATTTGGATGTATGCGTTTGTAACGGGTTTGAGTCCGTCGGTTATGCGTAGTGCGTTGATGTTGAGTTTTTGGGCATTGAGTGGTTTGTTAGAAAAACAGATATCTCGTTGGAATCCTCTCTTTTCTGCTGCTATGATAATATTGATAATCAATCCGTTGGCGTTGTGGAGTGTGAGTTTTCAGTTGAGTTTTGCAGCTGTGGCTGGAATTATGTTGATTGGACAGAAGATGCAGCGTTCAATATCTTTTAAAGGAAGGATGTTACAATATGTGGGTGGATTGTTGATGGTGTCTGTGGCAGCTCAGATTGCGACTATGCCTTTGACGATGCACTATTTTGGTCAGACGAGCAATTATTTTGCATTGACAAATTTGGTAGTAATTCCCATGGCAGGTGTATTGTTGGTATTAGGTTTTGGTACATTGGCGATGTCTTGGTGCGTGATAGGTGAGTGGTTGGGCGTGGCGACAAAATGGTGTACGTGGCTGCTGCGAGAAGTGGTGGAATGGATAGAGGGGCTACCTTTTTCAACTACGCAAATAAGTTTGGAGAGTGGGAGTGTGTTTTGCTTGTATGGTGCTATAGTGTGTGGATTAATGATGATGCGTGGGTCGAAGATACATTGGTGGTGGTTGATAGGTGTAGCGTTGTCGCTAGGGATGATGCTATCTGTAGAGTTAGGTATAGTAAACCTATAATAATAACTAAGTAATAACTAAGTAATCACTAACTAATAACTAACTAATCACTAAGTAAATATATAGGAAGGGCTAGTATATGCAGACATATAGTTTGAAAGAATTGTGTGAATGGATCCAGGACGTGATGGAGAGTGATCTCCCTGATCGCTATTGGGTACGTGCTGAGATTGCATCCATGAGCGTGCGTGGTCATTGCTATATGGAACTGATAGAGAAGGCCGATAACGGGATATTGGCTGCCAAAGTAAGAGCCACTTGTTGGAGCAATATGTATGGTCTGTTGTCGGCTTATTTCACGCAAGAGACAGGTGAGTCGTTGCATGTAGGATTACAGGTGTTGTTGGAGGTGAGTGTGGAGTTTCATTCGGTGTATGGTCTGAGTTTGAATGTTTGGAATATAGATCCTACTTATACGATAGGCGATTTGGCAAAGCAGAGACAGGCAACGATCAATAAGTTGCAGTTGGATGGTGTGATGGAGTTGCAACAAGCTCTAGAGTTGCCTAGTTTAGTGAGAAGGATAGCAGTAGTGTCTTCGTCCGAAGCGGCAGGATATGGTGATTTTTGTGATCAATTGAAGAATAATCGTTTTGGGTTTGATTTTCAAGTGCAGTTGTATCCGGCTGTTATGCAGGGAGATACGGCGTCTAGAAGTATTGTAAATGCGTTGAGTGCCATTGCAGACCAGGAGGAGGAATGGGATGTAGTGGTGATTATTCGAGGTGGCGGAGCGAGTACTGATTTGAGTTGCTTTGATGACTATGAGTTGGCGAGCCATTGTGCACAATTCCCGTTGCCAATAGTAGCTGGTGTGGGCCATACGCGTGATGTGAGTGTGGTTGACATGGTAGTTTATAGTAGTGTGAAGACTCCAACAGCAGCGGCCGAATGGCTGATAGATCGTGTGGCTGTGCAAGTAGAAAGAGTGGGGGAGCTGCAGTTGCGATTGCAAAAAGCAGTTCAAGGGAAGATTGCAAGGGAGAGGAATCGTGTATTAGTTATGGAGCAAAGAATGATTAATGCAGTTCGTCGCATGGTTGTTCGTGAGGAGGGTAAGTTGAATTTATGGCGAAAGACAATAGATTTACACTCGCCCGAACGTATTTTTAAGATGGGTTACAGTTTGACGATGGCTAAGGGGAAGATTGTGCGCAGTAGTAAAGATGTGCGTGAAGGTGATGTGGTGGAGACTTATTTGCAAGATGGTATGATACAATCCGTGGTGGAATGAAACAGAAAAGAAGGATAGTGTTTTTTCTTACAGGTGAGCAATGGTTGGGCTTGTTGCTGTTGATGTTCTTGGTTATAGGGACGCTAGTAGCAGTGAAACGTCTTCAACCGAAGAAAGAGGTGGATGTAAGTTGGACAAATGACTCCACAAAAATGGAGTTTTTGGCTCATCAAGAAAAGCAAGATAGTCTGCGCAAGGCGCAATGGAAGAAAACATATAGCCGTGATACGATAGCCATATGTATGCAGATGTTTGATCCTAATACAGCGGATAGCGTTACCTTGGTTCATTTAGGTTTTAAGCCTTGGCAAGCAAAGAATTTGCTTAAATATAGAGCAAAAGGGGGTAGATATAGAGTTCCAGAAGACTTGAAGAAGTTGTATGGGATGACGGATAGTATGTATCAAGCGTTGCGACCGTATATATGTATTGTACGTACAGAGCCTGACAGTTTGCGGATAGATAGCCTGTTGATAGATAGTGTTGAAGTGGATACTACCCGCTATGATTCAATGCCAAAGTGGCAAAGTGTGAAGAGGGATACTATTTTAAATCTTCGCACAGCAGATACCACGGAGTTGAAAATGATCCGGGGTATAGGATCGTATCGTGCGAGTCAGATAGTGCGTTATCGTGAAAGATTGGGTGGTTTTGTGCGAGTAGAGCAACTTAAGGAGGTGAAAGGCATGGAGACTGTGGCTGATAGTGTGTTGAAACACTTCGTGTTGGATAGTACGAATGTTAAGCGGTTGGATGTAAATAATATAGGTGTTCGCCAACTATCGAGGCATCCATATTTGCGTTTTGAAGATGCGAAAGCGATTTATGAGTTTCGCAGGAAAAATATAAGGTTGGATTCACTAGAGCAACTTTATGAGCTAGAGGATCTGTCAGAAGAAACCATAAAAAAAGTAGCGCCGTATTTAAAATTTGATAAAAATAATTAATATCTTCTTTTTTTGGCACGGTATTTGTGTAATGAATATTGATAAAGTTTATATGGTATGCGTATGCAAACGAGTATATTATTAGTAGAAGATGATGTCAATTTGAGTACAGTATTGGCAGATTATCTGCGTAGTAAGGGCTACACGGTGGAGCAGGCTGGCCATGGAGCTGAGGCATGGGATTTGATGTTGGTAAAGCATTATGATTTGGTTATTAGCGATATAATGATGCCAAAGATGAATGGCTATGAGTTGCTCAAATTGGTTCGTCAGAAATATGAGAGGTTGCCTATTATTATCTTGAGTGCTAAGACAGATCGTGATGATATCATTCATGCCTATGAGTTAGGTTGTGATGACTATGTTACTAAGCCTTTCTCAATGGATATATTGATATGCAAGATAGATGCGCTGGTGCGTAGATGTCGTTTGTATATGGATACGGAATTGACAGAGTGGAGCTTGGGGGATATGACATATGATTCTGTGCGTCAGCAGTTAGGAGATAAACATCTGAGTACACGTGAGAATGATTTATTGAAGATGTTGTGCCAAAACATGAATAATGTAGTGGATCGTAATCGTATTTTAATGAGTATTTGGGGTGAGGATACTTATTTCAATGCTCGTTCGCTGAGTGTGTATGTAAACCACTTGCGTAAATATTTGGGCAAGAATAGTCCAATACGAATAATGAGTGTACATGGGAAAGGATATAAACTGGTAGATATGAATTCGTAGATATGCAGAACAACATAATTCTTCTATGAATTGTGTTTTAAATAGTGTTTTTCATAATAATGAAGGAGTTCGATGTGATATCGCGCTCCTTTTTTTTGCTCACATTTGTGTATGCCAAAAAAAAGTGTTATCTTTGCAAGCGAATTGACAAATTGCGAGATATGAAAGTGTTGCTTCTTTTTACGGGTGGGACTATTTCTATGGTTCGAGATCCCAAATCGGGTGCTCTGCATCCTGCGGATATGGCTACATTTCAGTCGTATGTTCCAGAGTTGTTTGCGGGTGAGATAGAGGTGGATATGCTTCCTTTTGACCCATTGATAGATTCGTCTAATGTCAATCCAGATAATTGGGCAAAGTTGGCACATATGGTGTATGATAACTATGCGAAGTATGATGGTTTTGTGGTTTTGCATGGAACAGATACCATGTCGTATTCGGCATCGGCGCTAAGTTTTATGCTTCATAACTTGAGTAAACCTGTGGTGTTTACTGGAAGCCAATTGCCCGTGGGTGTGCTGCGTTCAGATGCGAAGGAAAATTTGCTTACAGCTATTGAGATTGCAGCAGCCAAGGATGAGAATGGCAATGCGATGGTACCAGAGGTGACAATTTTTATGGATGATGCACTTTATCGTGGAAACCGAACGACGAAGCGTAATGCGGAGCATTTTTCAGCATTTAACTCCTATAATTATCCGGCGCTTGCGCGTGCGGGCGTGCGTATTACCTACCAAAAACAGTTTATACATTATCCTCAGCGTGATGCTAAGTTGCATTTGCGCGATAAGACGGATTGCAATGTGGCGGTACTGAAGTTATTTCCTGGTATTACAGAACCAGTAGTGAAAGCTATTCTATCTACTCCTGGTTTGCGTGGTGTGGTGTTGGAGACTTATGGTGCCGGAAATGCTCCCTCATGCGATTGGCTGTATCAAGATTTGCGTGATGCAGTGAAGCGCGGTATTATTATTGTAAATAAGACTCAATGTAATACAGGTTCAGTATCTATGGGACAATATGCGGTAAGTTTGCCATTATTGAAAGCCGGTGTAATCTCTGGTTACGATATTACAACGGAGGCATTGCTGACGAAAATGATGTATTTGTTTGGGGAGAATCCAGATAATAATGAGCTTGTTAAGGAGTTGTTACAATCTCCTCTTTGTGGCGAATTAACAAATAATTGATAGAAAAACTTAAAACATTTAATCATATGAAGAACTTACAACCTCAAGGTCTTTGGAGTAATTTCTATGACCTAACTCAAATTCCTCGTCCATCGGGGCAAAAGGAAGAAATCAGTGCATATCTGGCTAATTATGGTCGCTCATTGGGTTTGGAAACTATAGTAGATGCTATAGGTAATGTGATTATTCGTAAACCGGCGAGCCCAGGTTATGAGAATCATCCAGGTGTGATTTTGCAAGGACATATGGATATGGTACCACAAAAGAATAATGATACCGTATTTGATTTCGCTAAGGACCCTATAGAAGCATATATAGATGGTGAATGGGTAACCGCTAAAGGTACCACATTAGGTGCTGATAATGGTATAGGTGTGGCAGCAGCGATGGCTATCTTGGCAGATAAATCATTGGTACATCCGCCATTGGAGGTATTAGTGACAGTGGATGAGGAGACAGGTATGTATGGTGCATTTGCCCTAGAGGGTGGTTTGTTGCAAGGTAAGATATTGCTCAACCTTGATTCAGAGGCAGAAGGCGAATTGTATGTTGGTTGCGCAGGTGGCGTGGACACAACAGCCAAATTTACCTATACTCCAGTAGATGTGGAAGAAGGTGATGTGGCTGTGAAAGTAAGTGTGACAGGATGTAAGGGTGGTCACTCCGGTTGTGATATTAATTTGCAGCGTGCCAATGCCAATAAGTTACTTTTCCGTTTCTTGAAGGAAGCCGTGGCAAACTATGAAGCACGCTTGGCAAGTGTAGAGGGAGGTAGTTTGCGTAATGCCATTCCTCGTGAAGCATCTGCAGTTATCACTATTCCTGCAGAGGGTGTAGATGAGATCATGGATTTGGTGGCCGAGTTTGAGGATTTGTTTATTGCTGAATACGATGGTGTTGAAGATAATATCCACTTCACAGCAGAACAAGTGGAGTGCCCTGCAACGGAGTTGCCTGAGGATGTACAAGACTTCTTGATACATGCTATCATTGCTTGCCCTCACGGTGTATATCGTGTTATCCCAGAGATGCCTGATGTGGTAGAGACAAGCAATAACTTGGCAATGCTTGTTACAGCAGAAAATTGCGTGACAGTCATGTGTTTAACTCGTTCGTCGGTAGAGTCTCGCAAAGAGGAATTGCAGGAAGTTATACACTCGGTTTTTGCATTAGCAGGTGCTGAGGTCGAGTTCTCTGGATCGTATCCAGGTTGGAAACCTAACTTCAAGAGCCATATCTTAGAGGTAATGAAAAATACTTATCAAGAAAATTATGGTATCGAGCCACGAGTGATTATTATTCACGCAGGACTAGAGTGCGGAATCATCGGCCGCAACTACCCTGGTATGGATATGATATCATTTGGTCCTACCATTAAGTATCCACACTCACCAGACGAAAAAGTTAATATCGCATCGGTAGTTAAATTCTATGATTATCTCTTGGCTACATTGAAGGCATTATAATTTTTAATTACTATACAAAGAAAAGAGGAGGCTATAGGCTATCCTCTTTTTTTTATACCATATTTGTCGAAAAAAATAGTTTTTTAGATAAAAAATACATAAATTTTACATTTTTTCTTCAAATTATTTGGTCATATCAAAAAAAAGCAGTACCTTTGCACTCGGTTTTGAAAAACAAGCCACTTACATACAAATTGGTGCGGTAGTTCAGTTGGTTAGAATACATGCCTGTCACGCATGGGGTCGCGGGTTCGAGTCCCGTCCGCACCGCAAGAAGAAGCAGCGATGCTTCTTCTTTTTTTTTAATTGCATAAATTTAGCAAGATCAATCATTATATCGTAAAATGGTTTCCTTAAGGCAGTTTTTGTATAATCGACTTAGCAAAATGACGAAATATATGCTATAAAACATATTTTTCGCTCAAAATATTTGGTGGGAATGTAAAAAAGCAGTACCTTTGCACCGTGTTTTTCATGGTATTAGATTTAAGGTTAAGTAGAGATTGGGTTGTCGGGATGACAATCCTTCTTTTTTTTATATATACGTAAAGGAAACAAGTTGAAAAAAATCGCATAGATGCTTTTGTCATCTATGCGATTTTAATTTATAAGCAATGATGAATGCTTACACGGTTGCCTCTATATTCCACATAAAGGCGCGTACACCAACTTCCTCGTTGCGTTTGTCGAGTTTCTTTACGGCTTCAAGTAACAGAGGCGCTTTCTCGTCAGGAACGATAGTGATGACACAAGAGTTCATCTCTGGCCATGCGTGTGTGCCACGGCGTGGTTCGCCGTTCTTACTACCACGACCTTGCACATCCTCAAAGAAAGTAAAGCCACGTATCTCTAGCATATCAAGCATATACTCCACACGTTCGGTGTTAGCTTGATTGAAAATGATCATTACAGATTTCATCGTAGTTAATAGTTAACAATTAATAGTTAATATCATTTCTCTTCGCAGTCCTTTACATCAATGTCCATGAATATAAAGTTCTCGCGCACTTTCTTGAGTTTATCGCGCTCGCCTTTCTTTGAAATGGCACCATAGATAACTGGTACGATATAAAGAGTCAGGAACGTAGCAACGGTCAAACCACCAATTACGACAACACCCAATGGACGCCACATCTCGGCACCTTCACCTTGGCTCACAGCCATTGGCACCATACCGAGGATAGTTGTAAACGCAGTCATCAAGACAGGACGCATACGGCTTTGACCAGACATTTGGATAGCCTCATTCAACTCATATCCACGCTCGCGCATGAGGTTGATATAGTCCACCAGCACGATACCGTTCTTCACTACGATACCCACCAGCAAGACGATACCCAATGCACCAATCATATCCAATGATACACCTGTTATCCACAACGCAAGGATCACACCCGAGAGCGCAAATGGGACAGTAAACATAATGATTCCAGGGTTGCTGAACGATTCAAACTGACTCGCCATCACGATATACACTAGGATCAAAATCAATGCACCCAACATACCCAACTTGCCGAATGACTCTTGTTGATCCTCATACGCACCTGCTAAACGGATAGAGTAACCAGCTGGCTTGTCGATTTGAGGAAGCACTTGTGTTTGAATAGCTTGTGCCAACTCACCAAGTGAAGTTTCGTATGGAGTAACCTTCACAGTCACAATACGTTGACGTGACTTACGAACGATTTTTGGTGGTGCCCAATACTCGTCTACCGAGCAGATTTCTGAGAGTTTGATAGTTTGTCCCATTGGTGTTGGGATAGAAAAATCAAGCACATCAGAAATCGAGTTACGGTTTTCCTCTTTCAAACGCACTAAAATATCATATTCATCACCGTCCTCCTTCAAGAAGCCCACAGCCATACCATTCACACGGTTGCGCAGATATGAGGAGATGGTAGCTGAGGTCAAACCGTGGCGAGAAGCTTTCTCCTTGTCCACGATGATTTTGATCTCAGGGCGGTCATCGTCACGATCAGAGAATACATCACGAGCTCCAGGCAGTTCCTTCGTCAAGGCGATGATTTGCTGAGCCATTTGGTTGGTGATATCAAAGTCATAACCATAGATTTCTACATCTACCGTATTACCACCACCAGGGCCGCCGCTACTGATATTAGCCTGATACTCTATAATCTCTGGATATTGAGCTAACTCCTGACGCAATACTTCGGCAATTTGCCAGATAGTGCGTTCACGCTCCCATTTCTTGTTGCAGCGAATAGTCATGGAGATGGTATTATTCATAGTGGTAGAGAAAATAGCACCTGTACCATCATCGTCGTTGCTACCCGCAGAGGTAGAGATCATCTCAATCTCAGGTACCAGCAGCATGAAACGCTCCTCCAATTGGCGAGCAGTCTTCACGGTCTCTTCGATACGTGTACCACGTTGCAACTCTACCGTCACACTCAGGCGGGCATTATCTTGTTGTGCCATGAAATCGGTACCCACTTTGCCCATGATGAATGGCAGCAATGATGCTCCGAAGAAAGCAAACAACGCAATGATAGTCACAGTCTTATGGCGCAAGCACCAGCCCAGTGACTTCGCATATGCAGCATCCACCTTATCCAAGAATGCTACCACAGTACGGTCATACCATGTCTTTTGAGTAGCTTCTTCATCAATGAGTTTACCTTTCTCCACACGTACTTTGCG
>JAZSGL010000024.1:0-11633 GCA_045532735.1 Paludibacteraceae bacterium
GAGCGTTTGCACTCAGAGTGGTATTGCTCCTCCTTCATCTTATTCACAAAGTCGGTATCGCGTACGAGAGCGTGACCAATCTGCACGAAGTCAAAGCCAGCAGCGAGAGCAGTCTCAGCATTCTCGCGGCCCATGACACCACCTACATAGATGAGTGGCATCTTAAGCGCAGCGCGGAATTGCTTAGCAGTATCGAGGAAGAAAAGCTCCTTGAATGGCACGGTAGGAATCATCAAGTGACCAACGAAGCGGAGCGCGAGGCGCAACCACCAGAAAGACCATGGGTTCATATAGTGCGCCAGGGTCTTGATAGGCATAGCACCACCCATGACGGTGAACGGTGCTTTGCTCACGAATCCCGCTGTAAGTACCAATGCGTGAACACCATGTTTCTCAATCTCTTGTGCGATACGGATGCACTCGTCTACCTTGAGGCCCGACTTGAAGCCGTCGTACATATTGGTCTTCACCACCACCGCCATATCGTCGCCAGCATGCTCCATGACCTCCGTCATCACCTCGTTCATAAAGCGCATACGGTTCTCCAGTGAGCCTCCGTACTCATCGCGACGACGGTTGGTATATGGAGAGAGGAACTGCGAAATGAGGTAGCCGTGACCTGCGTGAATCTCCACGCAGTCGAAGCCACACTCGCGGCAGAAATCTACGGCATGACCAAAGGCCTTGACGATCTCCTTGATCTCCTCTTTCTTGAGTGCGCGGTGCAGGGTTGGTGAATAGAGGTTGAAGCCCGTACTAGCACCAACTGGAAGGCAGTTG
Source organism: Paludibacteraceae bacterium (assembly GCA_045532735.1). Taxonomy (GTDB): domain Bacteria; phylum Bacteroidota; class Bacteroidia; order Bacteroidales; family Paludibacteraceae; genus Colicola. The sequence goes on from JAZSGL010000024.1 coordinate 781, forward strand.
CAGGTATAGAAGTGGGTCATATTACCGCAGTGGCCAAGCTGGATGCTAGCCTTGGCGCCCTCAGCATGGATGCCATCGGTGAGGCGCTTGAGGTCGTCCTTGATCTCATCGTGGATATAGAGTTGGCCATCGAATGACACGCCAGAGCGGGTCACGGAGCAGTACGCTACGGTGGTCATAGCTGCACCACCACGGGCTACAGCGGTGTGGTAATTATACAGATCCTCGCTTGGCTTGTTGCCATATGCCATGTTCTCAAAAGCGGCAGAGCGAATAGCGCGGTTGCGCAAAATAATAGGACCAAGCTTGTGCTCGGTGAAGAGGAGGTTATTATTCATTGTCTAAAAAATATTCAATATCATCTAACAGCGTAGCGGTCTAACAGCCGAAGGCGATCCGACATCTGACAGCGTAGCGGTCTAATAGATAAACGGAATGATTCGTTTGAGTCGCTTCTCGTCAAATTCCCCAGCGAATTCCTTCTTGTATCGATGATAGATAGAGTTCGCACGAGGAACGAGGTTGCAGCATGAGAACCAGAAGAAGCTCAATCCAGCCCATGACCAAGTGAGGATAGCAAATCCAAGCCACTCGGTAATCTCGCCGAGATAATTGGCACTAGTCACATACTTGTACATGCCTTTCTTAGGCAAATAGTGGTTGGTATCGCCAGGTTTGCGCAAATGACGAATCACATGATCAGAATGCATATTGATGGCCCAACCACAGAAGAAGACCAGTACACCTAGGATGAAACGCCAATCGGTGATCCAGCTGACCGAATAAGGAGCAAACTGAGGTGCTAGGTGGAATAGCCAATAACCTTGTATATAGCCATTTACGAGGTTCCATATCACAGAGAAAGCCATGATGATGATAGGCATCTTGCTATTTCCCTTGAGCAGGAACGGGAAGATAAATGATCGTTGGAAATAGTGGAATTGGAATATGAGGAAGAATATCAGATATGGGAGTTCGAATCTGACTGAAGACTTAGCCCACAGATAGAACATAACTACAAATACGGGCATCTCCATGAGGCACCATCCCACCTTATTATTGATAGCAGGTCCCCACTTCTCTGTACGCATTTTACCATAGCCAGCATCCACAAAGTAGAGGGCAACAAATACCACTAGTCCTACTAGAAACAGGACAAAGAGAAAATTATGAAATGATTCCAATGCAGTAGATATTTCCATAAGCAATATTTCTTAGGCGACTAGGCTATATGCAATATGCGATAGACTAGAAGCGAATTAGGGCACAAAGTTACAAAGTTTTTTTGAGATGAGCAAATAATTCTTAATTATTGTTATATTTTTCGTATCTTTGACTTATAAATAAGCCTAATATGATAATGATTATGCCTATTACCTTCCAAACGGGAAGAACCTCATCGAACACTAGCCACATGAGCAAAGCAGTAAAAATAGGTCTCACATTATTAAATACGTTCGCGCGCGTGACCCCTATCTGGCGAACCGTGTAGCAGAAGAGTACAAAGGCCGCTACCGAGGCAAAGATAGCCAGGTAGAGCACTGCCAGCAGTGGTGTCATATGCTGCAGCCATGGCGTGGTGGCGTGTGGTAGTTGGTGCGCCTCGGTGAATCCCCATAGTGGATAGAAGAGGCAGAGCGAAAAGAGCTGCACATAGAACACGATCGTAAGAGGTGAATAGCGACTAGGTACGCGTCGCAATATCACTGAATAACTCACTGACATACTGACTGTTAAGAAAGCCAATAGGATGCCCCATGGGTTGCCCAAAGCAAAGTTATTGGAACCGACCAGCAACAGTATCAACATACCTACAGTAGATAGCAATATACCGATGATATTATTGCGTGTGATTCGTTCGCGCAGCAGCACCAATGCGAAGATTGGAGCCATGACCGGCTGTGTGCTGAGCAGTGCCTCGGCTATCGTAGGCGAATCGAAGCTCTGGTAGGTGTATGTCTCGAAGATAAAGTACAGAAAAGGCTGAAATAGTCCACCCAGGATAAACAGTGGAATATCCTGTTTTTCAGGCCGTTGTAATCCCAATATCTCGCTATGACGAAAGATCAGTCCAATCGTCAGCATGAGCAGTACTGCTAGGGTAAAACGCACTACGATGAGCGTTAGCGGAGGAAAAACCAGCAATGCTTCTTTGACGGCAATCCCCGCTCCTGCCCATATCAACATGGCAGTGATGATGGCTAGGTATGGTAGTACTTTTCTCACTTTTTCTCGTGGCGCTTGACTTGTCGTTGTGATCGTTTTATTAGCCGATCATTCTGGCGTTCTTCGCGCTCTTTTCTGCGGCGTTTGATGGTGGTATCGATATTATCTGCCAGGGTCATGATCTTGTCCGACAATGACTCGCGGCGTTCGATCTGATCAAATTTGCGGCGACGCATATCGTCCTGCATCAATAGATTGAACTTAAACTGTCCGTCGCGGAATCCGTCGCTGAGCATGGATTTCTTGAAGCGTGCATATGCATTGGTAGATAGGATATGCGCTTGTGGCAACTTCAGGCGGAAAGAAGCGCGTTTGGACTCGTATTCGTTATTGATTTCCTGCAACTTACGATCCACCACCTTGTTGAATTCGTTGACTGTTTCTTGATCGATATTATGGTCTTCAAACTCGTAATAGAAATGGTATTTAGACTCGCGTACATCGGCAAAACCTACGAAGAACTTGGTCTTGATTCCCATCAGTTCTTCGGTCTTGTGCACGGCGTCGATGAATTGTGGTTCGTAGAGTTTCTCACCGGTCATGGAGACGATGCCATTGACCTTGGACACCATGTGCACGGTAGGCGTGTTGTAGAACATGCCTCCCACCTCTACTAGGTCATTCATATTGTATCGGAAGAGTCCCGAATAGGTAGTGACATAGGCGCAGTAGCGTTTTCCCTGCTCTAGTTCATAGATTTGCAAGAAATGCTTGTGTGGTTTGTCTAGTTCGCTTTCCTCCACAAACTCGTAGTAGTGGAAATGTGGGAAGAGCACTGATTCATTGGTGTCATCCAGCGAGAAGCCGAATCGACACTCTGTAGCGATATATCCTAGCTCTTGGTAGAAGGTCTTGTCCCAATTGAATTGGTCCAAATACTTCTCCATGTAGATCTTGGTATTGCCACATTTCCATGTCGATAGCAGTTGCAGCCAAGGCCAGAAGTGTTTGGGTTCTAGTCGTCCATGCTCCTTTAGCAATTGGCGCAGTTCCTCCGCGCGTTCGGGTTGTGGCGACATGTATGCCTCCAGTTCCTCGCGGATATAGGATGAGATATCGAAGTTCCAGCTCAGGGTACCTTTTTCTATATCCTCGATCATCTCTTCGGTATTCTCGTTGAGGGTGCGCAGCAACTCCAATACAGTACTAGGGTTGGCCGTTGCCCACAAGGTGACATCGCGGTATTGCATAGCCAGACGCATGAGGGTGTAGTTGCGAGCGGCATAGTCGTCGATGGACATGACGGCAGCAGGTGCCGTATAGTGCTTTTTGATGATCGATGGCACATCTCGCACGAGTACACCGCTCACCGAACCAAACACGGTGCCGTCTGGCGCATAGCCCTCGAGTTCCTTACCTACGGTGGTGAAGAGGTGTCCACCAAAGATGCGGCTGCGATGGCAAATGAAGTTCCAAATCCAGATGTGGGTCATCTTGCCATAGACATCCTTGAGGTACTTGTGCGTCATAGGAATCCACTTGGGTTCGGATGTGGTACCCGATGTGGTAGCATACATATCGGGTTTGCCTGGGAAGAGGACATTCTCCTCGCCCTGCTTATGGCGCTCCACATAGGGTCGTAATGGCTCAAAGCTGTCATTTACAGGCACATACTGGCGATATAGACGGAAAAAGTCTTCGGTATTCGTAGCCGACAGGATAACATCAAATCGATGCTCTTTTCCATAGACCGTATCTCGCGAGATCGCTAGTATATTGCGCAGAGTCTCCTCTGCTGCCAGTTTTGGACGGCGACACCAATAGTTGAGTCTGAGTCGTTGAGTGCCACCCACCAGGCACAATGCTGTGTTTATTAACCAAGGATATGGCAAGGCATTGCCTTGATTATCTAGATATGTTTTTTTCATAAATATATGTTATTGCGCCTTGTTAAGACGCTTTTTTCTTGTCTTTATAAAATGGTCGTAGTACAAAATAGTTGATCACGCCAGCCAACATAATCGCCACAATTCCAGCCCATTCCTCGCTCATGTGTAGCCAGATCATCACATTCAAGAATAGCAATTGTATGCCATAATTGAGTGCGCGTCCCAGGAGAAATCCTCCTGCGTTTTTCCAACTAGGACTCTTCTTGAAGGTATAGAAACTAGTCAAGAAGTAGTTAAGTACCATCTCAATTACAAACCCCACAGTAAACGCTACAGAGGTCAGGACGCTGACCTCCGGCCAATAGTGCTGAAACAGCATCAGCAGCAGGTAATAAATACCATATTGCACGCCCGTTCCCAATGCTCCGACGAGCACGAAACGGACTGCACTACGGTATTTCATGGGCAATCGCCCTGTGAGGGTTTTCATTTATTCTTTTATTAGATCACTTCGTTGCTAGACCGGCTGCGCCTGTTAGAACGGGCTAATGCCCTGAGGGATGTTAGATATTAGACTACTAGAATCTAACAGCGACCAAGTCACAATCTAACAATGAGTGGAGCAAACGGTCTAACGTCTAACAGCTAACGAAGTGAGCGGTCTAACATAATGCTGCCAGCATCTCCTCCATGGCTGCGCCTAGGCCCTCAGCATTGCGGCCACCGGCGGTAGCCATCCATGCTTGGCCGCCACCACCACCTTGGATGTGCTTAGCAGCAGACTTGATGATTTGTCCGGCGTTCTTACCCTCGTCCACCAATGCTTGTGAGAGTACCACGCTGATCATAGGCTTGCCCTCTTGCTCAGTAGCGCCCACGAGTGCGTACTTGCCAGCAGGGAACTTAGTCTTCAAGATAGCAGGCACTTGGCGCAGCACATTATGATCAGCCTCGCCTTCGAGGCGGATGAGGTGTACGCCATTATGGTCTACGGCCTTAGCTAAGAGCTCATCGCAGTAGCGTGCGATCTTCTCTGCCATGAAGCCTTCGATTTGTTTTTTGAGCTCAGCATTCTCTTCGATAGCCTTGCGGATAGCACCAGCCAGGTCTGGCGCGTTGTTCAGCATACCGCGAAGACCGTTCAGGGTATCTACTTGCTTGTAGTAGAGTTCGTCGGCCTTAGCCGCTGTCACAGCCTCGATACGGCGGATACCAGCAGCCACGCTGCTCTCCATCACGATGCGGAGTGCACCGATCTTACCGGTAGAAGCCACGTGGCAACCACCACAGAGCTCTACGCTAGGACCGAACTTAATCACGCGCACATCATCGCCGTATTTCTCGCCAAAGAGGGCCATAGCGCCCATAGCTTTCGCCTCCTCAATAGGAGTATGACGGCTCTCCTCGAGCGCGAGGTCCTGACGGATGAGTTTGTTGGCCAATATCTCTGCCTCGCGCAATTGCTCTGGTGTCACTTTCTGGAAGTGTGAGAAGTCAAAGCGCAAGCTGTCAGCATTGACAAAGCTACCCTTTTGCTCCACATGCTCGCCCAGTACCTGACGCAGTGCGTAGTGAATGATGTGGGTAGCCGAGTGGTTGCATGCAATGGCTTGACGACGGTCTGTATCCACGGTAGCCACCAGTGTGCCCTCGATACCCTCTGGCAGTTCTGCGAGCAGGTGTACAGGCAGGTTGTTCTCCTTCTTGGTGTCCAATACGCGCACGTTGCCCAAGGTACCAGTATCGCCTACCTCACCACCCATCTCTGCATAGAATGGGGTTTGGCTGAGTACTATTTGGTAGAAGTCTTTGCCCTTTTGGTTTACCTTGCGATAACGCAAAACCTTGGTTTCGCAGCTGAGAATATCGTATCCTACAAACTCTGTATCACCTTCGCAGAGTTCTACCCAGTCGCCCAACTCTTGTTTATTGGCTTGACGGCCCATCTCCTTCTGGCGCTCGAGGGCTTTGTTGTATTCCTCCTCGTTGGTGGTATAGCCGTTCTCGCTGAGGATGAGTTGGGTGAGGTCAAGTGGGAAACCATAAGTATCTTTCAGAGTGAACACATCCACGCCAGAGATCTCTTTTCCTTTAGCTTCTTTCATGAGTTTATCTAAAAGACTGATACCCTTGTCTAGGGTGCGAAGGAATCCGTCCTCTTCGCTCTTGATCACTGGTGTTATTTGTCCCTCTTGCTTCACGAGTTCTGGATACGCAGCGCCCATGTCGGCGATGAGTTGTGGCACAAGTTTGTACATAAATGCCTCGCGTTGACCGAGGAAGGTATAGCCATAGCGTACGGCACGGCGCAGGATGCGGCGGATGACGTAGCCAGCTTTCTCGTTGCTAGGCAATTGTCCGTCGGCGATTGCGAAAGCGATGGTACGGATATGGTCAGCGATCACGCGCATAGCCACATCCACTTTCTCCTCCTTGCCATATTCCACGCCGCAGATCTCGCCGATCTTGCGGAGCATAGGTTGGAAGACGTCGGTGTCGTAGTTCGACTGCTTGCCTTGCATGGTGCGTACCAGACGCTCAAAGCCCATACCGGTGTCGATCACGTTGTATGGCAGCGAGTCAAGCGAGCCATCGGCTTTGCGGTTGTATTGCATGAATACGAGGTTCCAGATCTCGATCACTTGTGGGTGGTCTTTGTTCACCAGTTCGCGACCGGATACAGCAGCTTTCTCCTCGTCGCTACGGCTATCCACGTGGATCTCCGAGCAAGGTCCACATGGACCGGGATCGCCCATCTCCCAGAAGTTGTCGTGTTTGTTGCCATCTAGGATATGATCAGCTGGCAAGTGTTTTGCCCAGATGCTAGCGGCCTCGTTGTCGCGCTCAATGCCCTCTTCGGGCGAGCCCTCGAAAACGGTCACATACATATTCTTAGGGTCGATCTTCAGGACATCCACTAGGTACTCCCATGCCATATCGATGGCGCCCTCTTTGAAGTAGTCGCCAAAGGACCAGTTGCCTAGCATCTCGAACATGGTGTGGTGGTAGGTGTCGTGTCCTACTTCCTCCAGGTCGTTGTGCTTACCGCTGACGCGGAGGCATTTCTGCGAGTCCGCTACGCGGGGATACTGGATAGGGTCGTTACCGAGGATGATACCCTTCCATGGGTTCATACCTGCATTGGTAAACATCAGTGTTGGGTCATCTTTGATGACCATTGGTGCTGAAGGCACGATCTTGTGTCCCTTCTTCTCAAAATAATCCAAAAAGGATTGTCTAATTTCTTTGCTTGTCATATGTTCTTTTTTTTGCTTCGCAATTGTTTAGTGGACGCTAACGCTACTGTTTAGTGGACGCTGCGCTACTGTTTCTTTTGTTTACTAATCCGGTTAATAATTTAGCTTCAACATCAATAAGTTCTTCTAGATGTTGAAATTCCTCTGTTGTTATATAGCCCAAATCACACGCTACATCCAATTGAGCAAGAACCTCCATTAATGATCCATATGCAATTGAATAGAAGTGCGATTGATCTTTTGTGGTCAATCTTCCAGAGCCTTCAGCTATGTTCGAAGGGATAGATATCACAGCTCTGCGCAATTGGTCACATAATGCGTATTGCTCTTCTTTGGGAAATTTCTTAATCAATGTGTATACTATAGAAACCAATTCCTTTGCTTTAATATACGCATTTAAATTCCTAAAACTATTCATATTTCTTTATTATTGTTAGTCTGTTTCTTAGTCTTCAGTAGCGCCAACGGCGCGTCCTCTAAACTGTAGGTGCGAAGCACCGTCCACTAAACTGTAGGCGCCCCGCGCCGTCCTCTAAACTGTAGGGCACCGCCCGTCCTCTAAACAGCCGCTTTGCGGCCCTCAATCCTTCGGTACGAATTTCTCCACCTTGTACTCCTTCTTCACCTCTTTGATCTCCACTACCAGTTGGTTGGCGAGCAGGTCGGTGTTCTCCTTGCGCTCGCGCAGGATGTCTATCGCCTCGTAGATAGCGTGCAGCATGCTGGTGGCATCGGCTTCGTTCTTGCCTGCCAGGCTATAGGCTGTACCATGATCAGGCGAGGTGCGCACCACGCGCAGGCCTGCGGTGAAGTTCACGCCGCTCATGTCTAGGGCCTTGAAGGGGGCCAAGCCTTGGTCGTGGTACATGGCCAGTACCGCATCAAAATGCTTGTACTGCCCTGCGCCGAAGAAGCCGTCGGCCGAGTACGGACCAAAGGCCCATATGCCTTGCTCCTTGGCTTTGTCGATAGCAGGACGGATGATACTAGTCTCCTCTTCGCCGATGAGACCATTGTCGCCTGCGTGCGGGTTGAGCGCGAGCACGGCGATGCGCGGTTTGCGGCAGGAGAAGTCCATCTGCAGGGTCTTGTTGAGCACGCCCAGCTTGCTCAGGATACGCTCCTCGGTGATTTGCTCTGCCACTTTGGCGATAGGTGTATGGTTGCATACGAGCGCCACGCGCATACTATCGCTGAGCATCATCATCAGGCTGTCGCTGCCCTGCCCAAAGATATGGGTCAGGTACTCGGTGTGGCCCGAGAAGTGGAACTTATCGCATTGGATAGTATCCTTGTTGATAGGTGCGGTCACGATGGCATCCACCAGACCCTGTTGCATATCGCCGGTGGCGCGTTGTAGGCTCTTGAGGGCGGCTTGTCCGGCCTCGGCGGTAGGTACACCCATTTGCACGGGGGTATCATCGCCGTAACAGGTGATGAGGTTCAGTCGTCCATCTTTGGCCTGCTTAGGGTCTTGGATGATATTGAACTGGATGTTGTGATACTCCTCGCCAAGAGTCTTGGCGTACTGGCGTGCTATATGTGCGTTGCCATATACGATAGGGCGGCATATCTCCGAGATATGTGGGTCGTTGAGGCTCTTGAGGATAATCTCGTAGCCTACGCCGTTGCTATCGCCCGCTGTGATTGCTATTGTTGGTTTCATACATTTATTCGCTATGCTCATGTAAATTGGCTCGCTTCGCTCACGTAAATTGATTTCGCTGTGCTCAATGTAAATTGATTCGCTGCGCTCATGTAAAGTGGCTTCGCTGGCGCTTCACGTAAATGAGGTGTTTTTATTTAGATAATTGATGATTCTTTAATATTTTGACAAATGCCTCTATTTTGTATTCTAATTCTGTTATTTTATCTCTCAAAGAGTTGCTTAGTTCAGGCGCCACGTATCCTATTTCCTCTGCAATATATAGCATACTTCTTACTTCGGCGCACGACCCATAAGAAATATTTAAGAAATTGATAAATTGTTTGTTATCCTTAGAGAATTTATTACGCTGAAATCCCTCAGAAATATTATTCATAATGGACACTGCAGCACGCTGAATCTGGTCACGAAAGCCATAATCACGATTCTCTCTAAACAAGATGTAGATTTCACGCACAACATCTTTAGAAATTTGCCAGATAACTAGCTCCTCGAAGTTATAAATTAATTTGCTCATGTTCTTTTATTTCGCTGCGCTCAATGTGAATGAATTCGCGTTGCTCATGTAAAATGATTTCGCTGCGCTCAATGTAATTGGATTCGCGTACATGCCTTTAGCATCATTTTACATCGCAGATCATGTACGTGCCCAAGCACCATTTTACATTCGCCTCAAGGCGAATCACTTTACTTTACAAAACTGACCTTATCGTACTGCAGTTTCTCCAGGTCAAATGGCTTACGCTCTTCGTTCTTGTATCCCAGCGACATCACGCAGAGCACGGTCAGGTTCTCTGGCAGGCTAGTCAGCTTGCGCACCAAGTCCTCCGCGCCTTCGCGTTGATACACATGGCACCAGCATGCGCCTAGGCCTTGGTCGGCAGCGGCGAGCCATATGTTCTGCGCGGCGATGGCCGCATCACATTGCCAAGTGTCGATCACGCTGGTGTCAGCGGCTACTACGATGCCCGCCATAGCGGTGTCAAACATTCCACTGCCATAAGTGCGGCAGCCGGCTAGCTGACGCAGGATCTCCTGATTGGTGATTACCACGAAGTGCCATGGGTTCATTCTCTTGCCCGCAGGCGACATCAGCGCACAGCGGATGATATAGTCCAGTTTCTCCTGCTCTACGGGCTGGTCAGTGTATTTTCTATACGAACGCCTCAGTTGGCATAAACTCTGAAAATCTTGCATAATATCTCAAAATTATTAATAAATTAATAAAAGCGCACAAAGGTACTACAAAAAATGCACATATGCAAGTAAAGTGAGGAAATTTATAAGAAAATAATAGATTCTTAATCTATTTGTACGGATTTCATCGCCCTATAGGAGCTTGCTCATGATAGGGAGAATGAAAATCTGTACAATAAGGCGAAGCCGATTTTTCTTATAAATTTACGAACGAACTTGCATATGTCCAGCATCTAACGAACGTAGCTACGAGGAGGGACCCACATAGTGGGAGGTGTCATCGAAGTTAGTAAAAATTTTCGATATACGCAAAAAAAATCGCAGAAAGTTGATTTTTCTGCGATTCCATTGGATATGTTGCTCCAAAAATTATCCAAAATTATTCAAAATTTCTAGGGGATATATCTCCCACTGATCTCACAGATCTTCACGGATATGTTTTATTTGAAACAAAAATACGGCATCTGTGATGCCTACAAAAATATAAAAAAATCAAATGGTTATATTGGTGGCTATGCTGAACGGTGTTCATCATTTGAGTGCTGGTCTAATATACCTTCACTCATGCAAGCATGGATTTGGTATTTTATCCCAGCCCTCTTTGGCTACTTTGCAGCCAAACGCCACCAATAGTTTTTTCAAATGATCTTGGCTAGCGCCATTTTCTATGAGCAACGC
>JAZSGL010000093.1:0-60312 GCA_045532735.1 Paludibacteraceae bacterium
TACATCGACGCCAATGGTGTAGATCATCGTCCTGTGATTATCAATGTGGGTAACTTCAACAAACCTACAGCAGGCAACCCATCACTCCTCTCTATGGACGATGTAGAGACCCTCTTCCACGAGTTCGGTCACGCACTCCACGGCCTCATGTCCAAAGCTACCTACCAATCATTGGCAGGTACCAACACCCCACGCGACTTCGTGGAGCTCCCAAGCCAATTCATGGAGAACTACTGCTACCACCCAGAGGTACTAAAGACCTACGCTTTCCACTACCAAACAGGCGAACTCATCCCAGAGGAACTAGTGGCTAAGATCAACAAGGCAGGCACCTTCAACCAAGGCTTCGTACAAACCGAATTGCTCAGCTCATCTATCCTCGATATGGACTACCACAAGATGACTACCACCGAGGCATTTGATGTAAACGCATTCGAAGAGGCTTCTATGAAGAATATGAAGATGATTCCTGAGATCATCACTCGCTATCGCTCTACCTTCTACAACCACATCTTCACCACTGGTTACGCGGCTGGCTACTATAGCTACACATGGGCAGCCGTATTGGATGCTGATGCGTTTGCAGCCTTCGAGGAAACAGGCGATATCTTCAATCCAGAGATGGCGAAGAAATTCCAACGCCTCTTGGAGCAAGGTGGTACACGCGACGCTGCATTACTCTACCAAGAGTTCCGCGGCAAGGACGCCGACCCTAAGCACCACATGAAACGCTGCGGATTTTGATTAAGATCGCTACGCTGTTAGATCACTGCGTTGTTAGACCGCTGCGCTGTTAGATCGCACTGAAGGTGCTGTTAGATTCGTAGAGTCTATCATCTAACAGTGAGCGCAAGCGAACGATACGACAATATACCATGAAATATTTTTTGCAAAACATAGCACAGACTAGCCCAATGAGGACGATTATTCTCGTTCTCATTGGGTTGGTATTTTGGATACTATCATTCTTTAGTCTTGAGCCTTTAGCAGCCGTGGCTGCCACATTGGTAGGCACCATAATCAATAGTTGGCTCGTGGCTCAAGTGCTATTTATGGCTGGAATGACTAAGTTTCCTTCGCCATTTGCAGCCACCACATATTGGGTTGCGATGTCGGCGTTGCCCATATTGCACACCTGTTGGCAAGCGCAACTATTAGGAGTGAGCATATTGACCTCATTACTGATACTACTGACCATTAATCAGCGAGAGGAGATCACAGAAGAGAGTTTTTTGATTAGTTTAATCTGGAGTTTCTTGTCGCCAACACGAGCTATTTTTGTTACGGCCATTATCCTCTTCTGGATATACTTGATCGCCAAAGGACATATGACCTGGCGAGTATGGGCAGCATCCCTGATGGCGATTGCGCTACGCGTGCTGCTGATGGTAGGATTACACTATTGGGGGTGGATGGAATGGCTTTGGATGGAAAGTATACCTACCCTAATGTGGCACGAGTGGGTGATATTTGCAAGCACCTTCGTGGGGGTTTCATCCACATTATTGCTAAGCATACGCAAGCCATCCATAGCTAGTGGAGCTATCTATGTTCTATGTTTAGTGGGATTGCTAACAATAGGGCTGATACAAGCCGTCGGATAGATGTTTTACAACAACAATAGCAAAAAATTGCAAGAAATATTTGTTGGATTTAGAAAAAAACTGTACCTTTGCAGGGTAAAATGCTTACCAGAAAACGCAACACACTAATTATCAATCAAATAATAATTTAACCATTAAAAACATTTTGTATGAAGAAGATTTTTCTTTCTTTGGCGTTGGCAGTCTCTATGATGGCTTCAGCGCAAGTGTTTGAGGTGGGTCAACTCACTAAGTTGAACACTCCTACAGACACCGATGTAAAGGTGGCAGGCGTGAGCGCAGATGGCTCATACGTACTGATCACCAGCGGTTCGAACCACGGTTTGCGTCGTTATGACGTGGCTACTGGTGAAACTACCGTACTCTCAACAGCTAATGGAGCTGGTTACAATGTACAAATTAGCAACGACGGTCAAGAAATCGTTTACCGCGAGACAACCGTAGGTAAGGATCACTTGCGTAAGCACGATGTTGTTCGCATGAACATGGCTGATTCAAAGCGTACTACTGTAGCTAAAGCACAACGCGATTTCAAGAAAATGGTGGTATCTAACACCCAAATGTCGGTAAGCATTGAGAACCGCTTAATCGTATTGAATCGTAACGGTAAAAACATCACATTGGCTCCTAACGGCAGTCATGAGAGTTACATCTGGCCATCTATCTCTCCTGATGGCAAGAAATTGTGCTATTATGTATGTGGCGAGGGTTGCTGGGTAGCTAACTTGGATGGTAGCAACAAGCAATTTATCGGTCGCAAGTGCCAAGCAGCTCAATGGTACGACAACAACACATTGGTAGCTATGGACACATACGATGATGGTCATTACACCACCGCTTCTACTATCTATGCATACAGCTTGGACGGCAAGAAGCAAGCATTGACCAACAGCAGCATGATTGCAATGTATCCATATGCAACCAAGAATGCGATTGTATTCTCTACATTGGAGGGTGAAACTTATATGTTGAACGTTAAATAATGCAGACTGTTATGAAAAAGATTTTTATGATTCTCGCAGCAGCGCTGCTATGTATGTCAATGTCAGCAAAGGATTTGACTGGCATTAAGTTCTATGTAAACCCAGGTCACGGTAGCTTTGGTCCAAACGACCGTCCTATGGCTACAATCCCATATCCAAACTTGCCTACAACAGGTATGCCTGACACCTGCGGTTTCTACGAGTCTAACACCAATATGTGGAAGTGCTTGTACCTCGGTGCTAAATTGCAAGCTATGGGTGCTGAGGTGATGTATTCACACACTGAGTGTGGTCCTTGGCCATATCCTATGGTAAATGGTGATTATCCAGATTACACCTATAACAAAAATGGTAGCATTGCTGATCCTACTCTCGGTTGGCAATTCACTGATGGCTACTACTGCCACCCAGATATTGAGAAGTACAACCGTGACCTCGTAGAAATCACACAAGAGGTAGAGGCAAATAACATTGACTACTTTATCTCTGTTCACTCTAATGCGAACACAGAGGGTAGCACTGCTAACTTCCCATTGATGCTCTATCGTGGTCCAGACTCTTATGCTACAGCTAACTCTGTGGATGGATATGAATATGTAGAAGGTAGCTACGAGAAAGCCAAATTCTGCAACGAGGAGAAACTAAAAATCATGAAGGCGGGTATTGATGTAGCATCTTCTACCAACCTCAACATCCGTGGTGACTGGAACTTCTACGGTAGCCACAGCGATCGTGAACACGCTAATGGTAAAAAATATAGTGGTTACCTCGGCGTATTGAAACATGGTGCCAGTGGTTTCCTCTCTGAGGGTTATTTCCACACCTATCAACCAGCTCGTCACCGTGCGTTGAACCAAGACTATTGCCACATGGAGGGTCTGGATTACTACCGCGGTATTATCAACTACTATGGCGCTGACAAAGAGACTGTAGGTTATATCGTAGGTACTGTAAAAGACCAATACAACAAGATGAGTAACTCTCTCTTTACCTATACTCCTAAGTCAAACGACCAATGGGTACCATGTAACGGTGCAGAGGTTATCTTGAAGAAAGGTGGCGTAGAAGTAGCTCGCTACAATGTGGACACCATGTACAACGGTATCTTCGTATTCGAAGGTCTTGAGCCAGGTGATGATTACTCACTCGACGCAAACTGCGATGGTTTCTTCCCATTGGACGACCAATACAAGGTTCCTTTCTCTGTAAAGGCAAACGAGACCACATACCCAATGATCTACTTGGTAGATACTACATGGACTCCTCCAACTATCGTTTACGAGGACTATCCAAATCCAGATCAACCTACATACCTTGGTTTACCAAGCGCATTCGAGATGACCGAGCAAGCCGTTCGCGACTATACAGAGGTAATCAAGGGTACTGTTAAGCGCACCCTCCAAAGCGGTGACTCTACTATCCTTCTCTCTCACGAAGAGGACGGTACACCTCATATCTACCTCATCAAGAGCAGCTTGAATACTATTGACACTATCTCTACTATGGGCATCAATCCTGTTGATCCAGACAACGCAGGCGACTACCTTGCACTTTCTGATATCGCACTCACATGCGACGGCAAATTGGTAGGTGTGAACTATGTTCGTTGCCAATATGGTGATGACCAAGTAGATGCTGGTTACAAACGTGGTACCAAGTATTTCTATATTTGGGATAAGCTCGCAGGCGACGCACGCGTATGGTTCACCGCACAAGACGGTGCTAACTCTTACCGCAGCGATGTAGGTTATACTTTGGCCGTTAAGGGTGAAAGCAAGGATTGCCAAGTATTGGTATCAGCTCGTCACTACAACGCTACCAGCGGTGGTGGTACATTCCGCTATTCTTGCTATACCGTAACTGATGGTACTCCAAGTTATATCTTCTACGGTAACGCAATCACATTGGGCGAGGATCCTCTTCTCGATGGTACTCGCGATGGTGAGAATGTTCAATTCACTCTCTCTCCACGCGGTGAGAAGAAAGACTTCATCCTCGACGCTGACAAGGTTACTCCTCACGAGTTCCGCTTGCCAGACGCTCAAAACGTAAACCCAACTTCACTCGGTCAAATTTCTGCTGAGCTCATGCACGTGAAGTTCAACGGTGCTACCTACTTCAAGTACGCTGGCAAGGCGTTGATGGCAGCTCCTACTACCGATGCTGAGGGCAAAGTAACTGGCGTTCAAGTATTGGACATCACCGACGGTTTGGATGTGGCTAAGGTCATCAAGACTACCAACACCACTTTGGCTGAGCCAGTAGAGGCTACTTACGCTTCTGCAAGTGCTAAGGTAAAAGGCACTGACCTCTATCTCTACTTGCTCGTTGACAACAAGATGTATAGCTTTACCACTGTAGGCGTAGCTCAACCAGTAGTACCTGCTATCGTGGCTTATAACTTGAATGTAGTTAAGGACGCTGACAACTATGTATTTAGCTTCGATGCTAACGCAAATGCTGTAGCTGCTGAGTTGGTATTCTATGCGGCTGATACAGTGGCAGGTACAATCCCTGTACAAGTAGTGAAGGGTGAGAACAGCATTACCGTAGCTATTAGCGAGTTGCCAGCTAAAGAAGGTCAAGAATTGACATGGGCTGTGAAGTTGGATGGTGGCGCTATCGCTAACTTCGGCATCATCGCTTCTGACAAGACCCTCATCGAGTCAAGCACATCACGTTTGTTCAACGCCGTAAGCACCAACCCAGAGTTGGATAACTTCGGAAAGATCTATATCATGCACCGTGCAGGTTCTTCTACTTCAGCCAACGCTCCTAAGAGCGGTATCTGGGTGTTTGACCACAACCTCGCTAAGCAAAACACCGAAGTTTACAAGGGTGGCGAAGATAAATTCGGTAACCCAACTCGTATGTCTATGGACCGCGAGGGTTATCTCTATATCGCTGACTGGGCTGATGGTCACTCAGGTATCTTCATGGCTAACACCGCAGATATGACCCAACCATTCACCCAATTCTTCGCAGGTACACGCGGAAGCAATGGTGCATTCAACAACAATGGTGTTTACACGGGTTCTTCTACTCCTGGTTGCTATGTATATGACAACGGAACAGATGTTAAGTTGTTCGTTTACAACGAGGACGCTGCTGGTACATTGCCAGCAAACGGTATGGCAGTTTACAATATCGGTCAAGAGGACGGTACTATCCTCCACAAGTGGGAGACTGCTCCAAGCGCAGTTTACACACTCACTGGTCAAGCTAACACCGAGGGTAACCCATGGGGTACTAGCCACGGCTTCTTCGTAAGCCAAGTACGCGAGGATGGTCAAAACAATAGTGGTGCTACATCTCTGAAGTTCTATTCTAACGATGGTACTGAGCAAATGTCTGCAGCTAGCGATGAGTACAAAGAGATTATCACTGGTTCTAACGCAGGTGGTTATGTAGTATCTGCTGACGAGTCTATGTTGATCTTCAACGATGGCGCAAAGAACTTCCTCGTATTTGATATCACTTGGGAAGGCGACAAACCAGTATTGGCATTGCGCTATACCATCAACCACGGTATTGGCAAGATCCGTCAAATGAACTGGGATTACGCAGGTAACATTATCTGCTCTGGCGACGAGGGTATCCATATCGTAAGCTTGCCAAAAGAGGAGAACGTAACCGTAGTTCCTGCTAAGAAATCGTTGACCGTAAGTATCCCTGCAGCAACTGTAGCAGTAACTGGTGTGACACTCGATGTAACCGAGTTGGCATTAGAGGTTCCTGCAACTGCGACATTGACAGCTACTGTAGCGCCTGAAGAGGCAACAGACAAGACTGTGGTTTGGACTTCTGACAATGAGGCTGTGGCAACTGTAGCAGAAGGTGTAGTAACAGCTGTGGCTGAGGGTACAGCAACTATCACTGTAACTACAGTAGATGGTGGATTCACCGCTACCTGTATCGTAACTGTTACAGAGGTAGGGTCTGGCGTAATGGATATCCAAGTATTGAATCCTAATGCTCCAATGTACGATGTATTGGGTCGTCAAGTGGATAAGGGCTATCGCGGCATTGTAATCCAAAATGGTAAAACATTCATGCTAAAATAATCCTTTTGGATTGAATTGACAGGGAGGTACTCAACTGGGGTTGGGTACCTCTTTTTTTGGCAATTTCTAGTAAAAATTGAAGCAATATTTGCATATATAAAAAAAAAGCTGTAACTTTGTGCGCCTTAAAGCAAGTTGGCAATTAACAACTATTATTAACCATAAAAAACAACAACCATGAAAAAAGTCTATCTTTTTCTTGCGTTGGCTATCCCAATGATGGCAAGCGCACAATTGTTGGAAGTAGGAAGCGTTGAACGCGTAGCGAAAGAGGCTAATGCGAAAGTAGCAGCTTTCAGTCCTACAGGCGACTATCTCCTTCTGACAAACACCAGTAACCAAGGTTTACAACGCATGGATTTGGCTACCAAGAAGGTAACCCCAATCACTAGTGCAGATGGCGCAGGTTACAACGTAAAGATTGCTCAAGATGGCAATCAGATCGTTTATCGTGAAGTCACTCTCAACGCAAGCAAGAGCCGCGTGAGCAACATCGTTCGCCACGATTTAGCAGCAAACAAAGCACAAGTCGTAGCAAAGCAACAATCTCACCTTGCAGCGATGGTGGCAGATGCTGACCGTCCTTCATTCTCGGTTAAGGATCGTCAATTGATGATGACCAAGAATGGCAAGACTATTGTTTTCTCTCCTAATGGTCAACAATACAGCTACCACTGGGCATCTCTTTCTCCTAATGGCAAGAAAGTGTCTTACTACATCAGCGCAGTAGGTTGCTTCGTTTGCGACATCGATGGCAAGAATATCCAATTCATTGGTCACAACTGCCTCGCTCCAGTATGGTACAACGACAATATCATCGTTGGTTGTGATACCAAAGATAATGGTGAAGTGGTTCTTGAGTCTGCTATCGTAGCATACAGCTTGGATGGCAAGAAGCAAGTACTGACCAACGACGAGCAAATCGCTGTCTTCCCACAAGCAGCTGAGGGCAAGATCGCTTACTCTACCTCAGAAGGTGAAATCTATATTATGAACATTAAATGATGCATACGACTATGAAGAAGACATTACTTATTATGGCTGCATGCGTAGTTAGCATCGCCATGTTTGCTACAGACTTGACAGGCAAACGTATCTATATCAACCCAGGTCACGGTAGTTGGGGTCCTAATGACCGTCCTAACGCTACCATTCCTTATCCAAACTTAGCATCTACAGGCATGCCTGATACATGCGGTTTTTATGAAACGAATACTAACCTCTGGAAATGTCTCGAGCTTCGCGACCGTCTTGAGGCAGCAGGTGCGTTTGTGATGATGTCACACACACAAGGTGGTCCTTGGCCATACGAGAAAGTGGATGGTGAATATCCAGATTACACCTATGAGCATTACAAGAATTTGCCAGATTATGAGAAGTACAATCGTCCATTGCTTGATATTGCTGATGAGGCAGAGGCTAACAACATGGATTACTTCATCTCTGTGCACTCTAACGCAGCTACCGATGGTAATACCGTAAACTATTTGGCATATTTCTATCGTGGTAATAATGCTGGTGAGCACGTGGTTCCAGGTGCTATTGACATGTGTAAAGCATCTTGGTATCACGCATTCGAGTGCCGCTCAATGGACGGCTTGGAGCCAAACAACTACGATACACGTGACCCTGAGACCTCTAAGCATATCTTGGCTGATATCGACTTCTATGGCAGCAGTTACGATGCTACTCTTCCATCTTCAGGCAAGACTTACACAGGTTACCTCGGCGTATTGCACCATGGTGTTCCTGGCTTCTTGGTAGAGGGTTATTTCCACACCTATCAACCAGCTCGTCACCGTGCGTTGAACCCTGACTACTGCAAGCAAGAGGGTATCCGCTACTACCGCGGTATCGTGGACTATTTCAAGGCTGAGCCAGACACCAAGGGTTATATCTTGGGTACCGTGAAGGATGAGCACAATGCCTTCGTACACGAGCTCTACAAGTATGCTCCTAACACCAATGACCAATATGCTCCATTGAATGGTGCTGTGGTTACATTGAGTAAGGAGAATGGCGAAGTAGTAGGTACCTATACCGTTGACCAAAACTATAATGGTTTGTTCTACTTCCCAGACCTCGAGCCTGGTACATACAAGTTGGACGCTGTGGCTGATGGTTACAAACCATTGCACCGTCAATACCAAACAGTGGTAGTTGAGGCTAATGCAACCAGCTATCCATTCCTCTACTTGGAAGATACAGCATATGTGGATCTCGGCAGTCTATATGTAGATTATCCAAATCCTGAGCAACCATCTTACGCTGCTGTACCTGCACAATTCAACATGAAGAAAAATGATTCTCAAAATCATACTGCTAAGATCAAGGGTACTATCAAGCGCACTATCCAACATGCTGACTCTGTATTCATGCTCACACACGAGGAGGATGGTACAGCACATATCTACGTGCTCAACAACACCACTGGCGCATTGGATACCATCTCTACCGTAGGTATTGTACCTGTTGACCCAACCAACCCTGGTGATCACTTGGCATTGTCAGACATCGCGATTACTTGCGACAACAAGCTCGTAGGTGTTAACTATACCCGTTGCAACTATGACGATAGTTCTATGGAGTCTGGCTACAAACGTGGTACCACACGCTTCTACATCTGGGACGACTTCTACGCAGATCCTGTAGAGTGGTTTACATCACAACACTCTAGCAACTCACTCAAGTCCGACCAAGGTTATACTATGGCACTCCGTGGTATGTCCACCAACTGCAATATCATTGCCACTGGTGTTCACCGCTATGGTAATGGTGTTCGTTTCACTCTCTACAATGTAGTTAACGACATGCTGGCCTCTGAGACCTACTTTGGTAACCAACTCGGTTCTGGTTTGGGCGCAGAAGAACTTGCAGAGTTTGAGGAGGCAGAAGATGGTGTTGATTTCCAACTCACCCTCTCTCCACGCGGCGATAAGATCAACTATATTATGGATGCTGAGAAGATGGCTCCAGTAGAGTTCGAGGTTCCTGAAGCTTCTACTGCTAATCCTATTGTACAAGGCGGTATCAATCCTGAGCTCATCGGTGTGAAGTTCCAAGGCGCTTCTTACTTCATGTACGCTGGTCGTAGCATGATGGTTACTCCTTATGAGAATGAACAGGGCTATGTAGCTGGTCTCAAACTCTTTGATATTACCGATGGTTTGGACAAGGCGGTAGAGATAATATTGGATTATGGTTTCTTTGAGCCTTACGCTACAGAGACTCATCACGCAAGTGCTGGTGCATATGTAGATGGCGCAGTGCTCAATCTCTATCTCTATGTAGATGGAATGGTATGGTCATTCAGTACAGTAGGTGTACAACAACCTATCGTAGAGCGTATGAACGCATTGAACCTCAAGGTTGATAAAACCGAATTTGACTATATCTTCTCATTCATTGCTAACCAAGATGCTCCATACGCAGCTATCCTCTTCTACGATGAGAACAAAGAGGTGGTTGAGCAAATTGACATTGAGGCTATGAAGGGCGAGAACCAAGTACGCGTTGCTGTTGACATGCTTCCATCTGAGGCTAAGACTTGGGGTGTGAAGCTCACAGGTACTCCTGTTCCTGGCATTGGTGTAGTAGCTGACCATGTAGATTCCACATTGGTTAAACCATACGCAATTGTGAATAGTCATCCTCTCACTGACCAATTCGGCCAACTCTATGTAATGGAAGGTATGGGCGACAACAAGGGTGTATCTATCTATGACATCGATATGAATAAGCTCAATACCACTCCATATGTATCTACTGATGGTGCATGGAATGCTCCTAAGCGTATGGCTATTGCATCTGATGGTACATTGTTCATCGCAGAGTTTAGTGATGATCATAGTGGTATATATGTAATGGATCCTGCTCAACCAGAGAATATCACCCAATTCTTCGCAGGTACACGCGATGGTAATGGTGTTATCTCTAATGGTGGTGTTAACGTGGGTGCTTCTACCGCAGGTATCTCTATCTACAAAGAGGGTGCTGAGTCTAAACTCATCGTTTACAATGAGGACTTCGGTTCTTCACTCGGTAACATCTTGATTTACAACATCGGTCAAGAGGATGGTTCGATTGCTAAGACTTGGGAGGCTGCTCCTTCTGAGGTATATGGTAAGGGCGCTAACCTCGCAGGTCTTGTAAACAAGAACGGTCAACCTATCTTGACGGACTACGGATTCTTCTGCTCAACACTGCGCTATGCTGGTGGTAACAACAGTTATGCTACTTCTACTCGTTACTACAACTTCAACGAGGAGTGCGAGTTCTCTACTCACTATGACGAGTTTGTAGGTTATGTGAACGGTAGCAATGACGGTGCGCTTGCACTCAGCAACGATCAAAAGTACCTCGTATTGCCAGATGATAACAACCAATTCGTAGTATTTGAGTGCGCGTGGGATGAGGAAGGTAAACTCAGCGTGAAGTATGTAGAGTCATTTGTACACAACCTTGGCCCTATTTATCAATTGAGCTTTGACTATGCAGGTAACTTGATTGCTTCTGCTGCTGGTCACATTACTCGTTACACCATGCCTACAGCAGACAACACCATCGTTATCCCAGCTAAGACTGCATTGGCTGATGTCATAGATCCTGACACAGCAGTAGAGGATGTTAAGTCTGCTGTCCTTGATCGCAACGCTCCAATGTATGATGTATTGGGTCGTCAAGTGGATAAGAACTACCATGGTATTGTTATCCAAAATGGCCATGTATTTCTTATTACTAAGTGATTAGGACGGCTGCGCCTATAGGACGCTTCGCTATAGGACGGCGTTCCGCCTATAGGTTATAGGCTAGAATTTGTGCTCGACTTCGGTCGGGCACTTTTTTTATCATTTTTAGAGAAAAACCTACGATTCTTGATTAAAAATTTGTAAGTTTACAAAATTTGTTGTAATTTTGTCACCAAAATAATTAACTACTAATCTTGTTTATAATCTTATTATGAGAAAAACACTTCTTCTTTGCGTAGTTTGCTTCATTAGCATACTAGCGACAGCCCAACTCTTAGAAATCGTATCAACGCAACAACTGACCATTCCTGCTAACGAAGAGCTTAAAGTAGCAGCTATCAGCCCAAAGGGGGATTACCTCCTATTAACCAACGATGTAAATAGAGGACTGATGCAATACGATCTCTCCACAGGTAATATTACAACCATCACCGATGCCGAGGGTGCGGGTTGGGGTGTCAAGATCAGTCCAAACGGCCAGGAGGTTGTCTATCGTGAAAGATATATGAATGCAGACCAAACGCTACGCAACAACATTATGCAATACACTATTAAAGCTCAAAAAAAATCTGTGATAGCTAAAGGGCAACGCGATTTGAGCAAACTAGCGTCTGTTAATCTAAATAGCAATATAACTATCAATGGCGACCTGCACATGGTGCTAACGCAAGGTAATAAGACAACTGTTCTCACGCCTAACGGAGTAGATGAGGCATACAACTGGGCAAGCCTGTCACCCGATGGAACAAAGATTTTGTATTATGTATCCGGCAAGGGGTGCTATACCTGCGACCTTCATGGAAGAGATATTCACTACATAGCTCTTGATTGCCGTGCGCCACAATGGTATAACAACCACATTATCGTGGGCATGCATGATGAGGATAATGGCAAATGGATGACCGCATCTGCAATTGTTGCATACAATATGCAAGGAGATAAGCAGATATTGGTAAACAAAGAAAATATGGCTGTTTACCCTTATACCGCAAATGGGAAAATTGCTTTTTCTACCATTTATGGAGAGATATATCTAATGAATGTAAAGTAAATAATCTATAACACAATACCATCATGAAACGATTATTCTTATCTATATGTGCACTTGGTCTAGTATTATCCGCTAGTGCAATCAAAGTATATGTTAATCCAGGCCATGGTAGTTGGGGCTCTAATTGCCGTCCTATGGCAACTATCAATTATCCTGCAGGAGACACCTTGGGTTTCTTTGAATCAAACACCAACCTATGGAAGGCATTCATGCTTGAGACCAAATTGAAAGCCGCAGGCTTTGATGTAAAGATGTCGCGCCGCGCATCGGGTGGTAGCGGAACTAATGAATACAACAAAGCATTGACTACTATTTGCTCTGAAGCTGAGAACTATGGAGCCGACTACTATATCTCTATTCACTCCAATGCCGGACCTGATGGAAGCGACGGAAGTTTTGCAAACTATCCTGTTATTCTTTATCGCGGTTATACAGGAGAACCCAAAGTCACGAATAGCGATAAGATGGCAAAGAAATCAATAGCTCGTCTGTATGATATTTTTTATACTACCCCAAAGAACAAAAACGGTGGCGGCGGACCCGAATTGACAACATACTATTCTCCTAGCAATCCACGCGTAGTAGGCGACTTATCGTTCTACAACACTTCTTCTACATATGGCTATTTGGGTGCTCTGAAACACAACATCCCAGGTTTCTTGTCTGAGGGTTACTTCCACACCTATAGTCCTGCGCGTCACCGTGCGCTGAACCCTGATTGGTGCCGCGAAGAGGGTATCCGTTACTACCGCGGTATTATGGATTACTATGGAAAAGCAGGCGAGAAAGTAGGATATATATTGGGTTATGTTCGCTCCAAGACTGAGAAGTTCTCTCATAAGCACTATGTACCTCATTCTTCTTCCAACGATGTTTATAAGCCCATTAATGGCGCAAAGGTTGTATTGCGTAATGACCAAGGTGAGGTTATCAAATGCAATTGCTATCCATATGTGAAGCGCATGCTCAAGAATCAAGACTATTATACCACCGACCACAACTACAATGGTATATTTATGTTCGAGAACTTGGCCCCTGGAAAATATACCGTTTCTGTACACGCTAGTGGCTATAAGGATTATACGGGCACTATCACAGTAACTGCAGACAAAACTACTTATCCAGAAATATTCCTAGAGAAGGGTCAAGGCTCTGAGCCAAACATCAATGCAGATATCAAATGGATACTGAATGGCGGTATTATTCCTGGTGGTGATGTACCAAGCAACGCCGATCTATGGGAGACATTCAAGACAGACTTTAATAACTATTATGGTATCAATCGTTCGGATCAAGCGATTACTAATGTAGCTGTATTCTGGCCATCTGGTGTTGATTCGGATGATGATAATATCTTGACCAATGCGAACTCTACCTACAAATGGCTGGGCGATTATATTCAATCTGTGGCAGGTGCGCCTAATGGCGAATTGTGGTGGCGTGCTAATCTACATGCGTTCTTCAACTGTGCAGCAGACTATAAGTTGGGTAGTGTTGCGGCAGCAGATTTCTCTCAAGCAGGCAAACCTACTGCATGGGGCGAAGCATATCAAATAGCCATGGGTACAAGTGCTACACTGCCAAGTTCAGTAAGGGAAACCTACGTAATTCCCACTCCAAAGAAAGATGGAGATGTATTTGTGGGCTGGTATAATAATCCACGAGGACAAGGCAGCAAGATAAGCTCTATCCCAGCGGGCTATAAAGGAACTATCTATGCTATATGGCAATACGAAAATCCTGATTCTGATAAGGAAATAAATATTGTTACATGGGTACTGAATGGCGGTATTGTACCAGGTGGTACTGTGCCTAGCAATGAGGAGCTATGGACAGCATTCATGGATGGCTTTAATGCCTACTATACCGGTTACAGCAACGAGAGCGGTACTTTCAAAACGCGTACAACACGACCTATTACTGAAATTCTCGAATTCACATGGACCAATATCGGTGCTTTAGGGCTCGACTTTATGACCGACAGCAAATCTCCATGGAAATGGTTAGGAGACTATATTTTGTCCGTAGCGGCATCACAAAGTATCAGTATTAGCACTGATTCTGAATGGCGTCAGAACTTCTACGCATTCTTTAATTGCACCAATGTTTCAAAGAAAGCAGATGGTTCTGTTGCAGCTTCAACTGTTGATTTCACTCAAGCAGGCAAACCAACGGCATGGGGGTTGGCTTATCAAGTAGCCCATGGTATCACAGGCGAACTACCTACCACTATTACCACCCCTTACACTCTGCCTACTCCGGTTAGAGAGGGATATATCTTTGTCGGATGGTATGACAACCCAGAGGGAACAGGTACGCCACTAACCGTACTCCCAAAGGGCTATGTAGGTACAGTGTATGCCATTTGGAAAAAAGATACTCCTAATTCAGTAGAAAACATTACTCTTCCACTAGATGTTAATGCTCCTATGTATGATATCTTAGGTCGTCAGGTAGATAAAACCTATCGAGGTATTATTATCCAAAACGGTCAAAGATTCTTACTACAATAATCTACTAGGTGTATAGCAAAAAGGAGTCATAAATAGCGTATCTATGAAAAATTGGAGTATTATAGTTTTGAGTGTAGTTTTTGCATTTGTTACAAACAATGCATCAGCAAACAGTTTTTTTCCTACCAATTTAGCTGATAGTGTCATTGAAAAAGCCATTCAAGATTCTATTATTCCCGGCGCAGTGCTATGCGTAGTAGAAAATGGATCAATATCCTACCTACAAGCATATGGTAATCGAGCCATTGTGCCTGAAATAGAAGCGATGACAACCAATACTATCTTTGATCTTGCATCTGTAAGTAAGCCAACAGGTGCAGGCACTGCCATGCTATTGCTTTGTGCAGAAGGGAAAGCATCTGTAGATGATTATGTATCGCAATATATTCCTAATTATCATGGAGATGTGCAGATACGCCATTTAATGACTCATTACTCTGGTTTGCCATCTTATATGAATGCGCGACGACTAGATAGTATTTTCCACACACGAGGAGCAGAGTATGACCAATACCCAGAATGTATGATAGACACAATTGCTCGCTGCAAGCGTCCTTCAGCTGTTGGAGAGAAATATCGATATTCTTGTTTGAACTTCATCTCTCTGCAACGAGTGGTAGAAAATATTGTAGGTTCGGACATCAATACTTATCTACGCACAACGCATTATAAATCCTTAGGACTTCCAACCATGGGTTGGATGCCTAATGATTCGCTACTCTATCGCATTGCCCCTACCGAATGTACAGATACAGTCTGTCTGCGAGGTTTGGTTCACGATCCTCTAGCCCAAAAATTAATGAGAGGAATATCTGGTAATGCAGGCGTATTTGCTACAGCGGAAGAATTAGCTATTTGGGCAATATGGTTTATGAATCTTGATGACGAAACGCGCATCAAAGGTTGTAATGCAGGATTATGGACAGATAGTGTAACCACTTCTAGTGGGATAGAGACTCCAAGTTGCCGCCACACCGGCTATACAGGTACGAGTGTCACGATTCTTCCTAAAGAGAAACGCGCTATTATTCTGTTGACCAATCGCGTTCACCCTAAAGATGAACATAATTTAGCTCCGATACGTAAGTCACTAAATGAGATGTTAACACCCTAAGCGGCGATGTTATACTAGATACTCGCAAAAAAAGAGCAGAACCCCATTTGAGTAAACTCATGAGATTCTGCTCTTTTCTTTCGTACCGCGAGCGGGACTTTCTACGTAAGTCCCTTGCAGCACTAGCGAAAACAAGCTCGAAAACATCTTCAAGCATGCTTGAGCGCTTTCGAGCTTTCTTTCAGTACCGCGAGCGGGACTTGAACCCGCACAGCCATCACTGGCCAAAGGATTTTAAGTCCTTCGTGTCTACCGATTCCACCATCGCGGCTCAAAATCGAGTGCAAAGGTACAACAAAAATTGCATATACGCAAATTCAGGCGACTTTTTTTTGAATTTTGTTGTACAAACTTCAAGATTGCAAACTCTATGTGCCCCCCGGTGGGGGTCTGAAGGACCTTGCTCCACCTATGGTGTCGTAAGCTCTATGTGACCCCGGTGGGATTCAAACCCACGACCTTCAGAACCGGAATCTGACGCTCTATTCAGCTAAGCTACAGGGCCTTGTCGGATTAATCTCTTCTTCCAACAAAAATCAAAATATAATATACCAACGTACCTAAGGATGACAATGCCGCTACTACATATGTATATGCTGCAGTACGTAAAGCAGTAGATGCCATAGGAGTAGTTTGACGATCTGTGATACCTGCTTGCTCAAGCCAAGCAACAGCACGCTGACTAGCATTGATCTCTACTGGTAAAGTAATAAACGAGAACAAAGTAGTCAAAGCATATAGGATAATTCCTGCAAAGAGCAGTTGTGGGAAAACCTCTAGCAGGAGAATACCTCCTAATAATATCCATGTTACCCATTTAGATGCGAAACTGACTACAGGTACTAGAGCAGAACGCATACTAAGTGGAGCATAACTATAAGCATGCTGCAATGCATGTCCACATTCGTGTGCTGCTACCGCCGCAGCTGCCACACTATTGGAACTGTAGACTGCATCAGAAAGATTGACGGTTTTGTTGCGCGGATCGTAGTGGTCTGTCAAATGTCCAGGAGTAGAAATAACTTGTACATCTGTGATACCATTGTCGCGTAGCATTTTTTCAGCAACCTCTCGCCCAGTTAGTGGGAGATATACTTTGGAATATTGCTTAAAACGATGATTAAGTAAAGCACTAATGCCCCAGCTGGCAAGGGCAATTACGATAAATAAAATAAAATAAGAATTCATAGTTGTAAGTTTTATTTTGTTAAATTTTTTGGTTTCTTTTTACACACTTTACATCTACCGTACAAGTATAACGAGTAGCGTTCTAAGACAAAATTAGTCAGTCGTTTATCTTCCAATATTCTTGAGAAAGTAGAATCTTTTACTTCTCTTACTTTACCACATTGTTGGCATATAATATGTATGGACGACGATTTGAGGTATGCTAATTCATACTGCCCTGCCCTTACGCCATATTCCTTTTCTATGTGGCGTATGATACCTGCTTTTTCAAAGAGTTCGATCGTGTTATAGACTGTCGCTCTGCTGATAAGCAGTTCGGTAAGTGAGTTGCGCAATTCGTCGACATTGAATCGTTGCAATTTACAAACAGAAGAGAGAATATTAAATCGTTCTGGAGTATAACGCAAATTGTGCTCATCCATATAAGCACACAATTGGTCATAGGCCTTGCGATATAAATCTTCTTTTTTGTTTGGCATTTATCAAATATTTTTCACATATGCGCGACGACGCTTGTGGTATTTGTGTGGGAAAGCCTCCCAGTGATTGAGGTTTTTGAAATTCGTTTCCATTATCGCAGTAGTCTCAATGCGTTGAACACCATACTTCACGAAATAAGGATGTTGGTCAGCAATAATGACAGCATTGAGTCCACGGTCTTGGTAATCAGGTCGAACGGCAATGATCAAGAAGTCTACAGCCTCATAGTGGTCCGATTTGAGTGCCTTGAGGAGATGGTACCAGCCAAATGGGAACAATTTGCCTTTGGTTTTTCTCAGGGCCTTGGATATATCTGGCATATCCACTCCGACAGCGACTACTTCGTCTTTCTCATTGACAACTATCGTAACAAAGTCGAAGTTGAGGAGAGGGAAATAAGCTTCGCAATATTTCTTTTTTTGGCGATCTGTGAGTGGTTGGAAGTTGTAGAGTTTTTGGTACGCGATGTCAATCACATCCATGTAAGTCATGCCATATTTCTCCTTCAGTTCCTTGACAGACTTCACCTTATCTACCCTCACATTACTGCGTTGTTCAACGATCTTTGCCATTCTTCCGAATCTTTCTGGCAGATCTTGTGGAGGATAGATTTGCATTTCAATCCAGTCATTCTCCTTCACCAATCCATAGTCATCAATATGCTTGACATAATATGGATAATTGTAAAGTGATGCCATTGGTACGAGGTGGTCAAATCCCTCGACGATAAGTCCTTGGTGATCAAAATCAGTAAAACCTACAGGTCCGTTGAGTTTGTCCATTCCTTTGCTCTTACCCCACTCTACTACCGCATCCAACAAAGCGTTGCAGACTTCTTTATCATCAATAAAATCAAACCATCCAAATCTAACCTTTTTGACGCCCCATTTCTCGTTTGCTTGATGGTTGATAATACCTGCGATTCGTCCCACAGGCTTACCATCGCGATATGCCATGAATAAGATATTTTCACAAACCTCGAATGCCGGGTTTTTCTTCGGATTGAAGGTATCTAACTCGTCCAATATAAGTGCAGGACAAAAGTTTTCACAATCTTTGTAAAATTCGTTTCCAAACTTCACAAAACGCAGCAAACCTCGTTTACTGGTTATTTGTTTGATTTCTACAGCCATTATAGTGTTTTTATGCAAAATTAGTGTGCAAAGGTAAAAAAAAAAATTGAAACATGCAAAATATATCGGTAAAATAAGCATAATAATTAAGTAATAACTAACTAATAACTAACTAATAACTAAGTAATCACTAATTATTGTATAGGGTAGTAGAGTGTTGTGTAGGATGGTGTAGGATGGTGTAGGATGGTGTAGTAACGGTGTAGGGATTGTAGAGATGGGATGTATATATCTATGAGATTTGCATATTTGAAAAAAAAGTTGTAACTTTGTCGCGTTTTTACGCCCTAGAGGAGAGGTGTTATAGTTGTTATCATTTGGGGTGTAAAAAAAACGCTAAATAGGAGATGAGAAATTCAGAATTGTACATAAGACGTTGTTTGCAGTTGGCGAAGTTGGGTGAGTATTATGTTGCTCCCAACCCGATGGTAGGCGCTGTGTTGGTGAAGCACATAGTAGAGGGCGGAGCTGACGAAGAAGTGATCCTAGGTGAGGGTTGGCATATGCAATATGGTGGTGCTCATGCAGAACCTAATTGTCTGCTAAATGCCGAAGAAAATCACCCTGAAGACATTGATTATAAGCACTGTACACTATATGTCAATTTAGAACCATGTAGCCATTATGGCAAGACTCCACCATGTGCAGAATTGATTATCAAGAAGGGTATCGGCCGCGTCGTTATCGGTTGTTTAGACCCAAACCCTGAAGTATCAGGAAGGGGTGTTCGTATGCTAGAATCTGCGGGCATAGAGGTGCATGTAGGAGTTTTAGAAGCGGAGTGTCGCGCACTAAACAAGCGATTTATGTGCTTGCAGGAGAAAAAGCGTCCCTATGTGATCCTCAAATGGGCTCAAACAGCAGACGGTTATCTTGACAAGAAGCGGGAGGCGGGCAAGCCATTGGTTATCTCGACACCCCTGATGAAGCAGTTGGTTCATCAACAGCGAGCAGAGAATATGGCCATCATGGTAGGAACAAGGACTGTTCTTATGGATAATCCTCGTCTGTTAACGACCCATTGGAGTGGGCGTCATCCTATTCGGGTAACCATGGATAGGCATGGGATATTGCCACAAGAAAGCAATATATTCTCTAACGATTCGGAAACCATCGTATATCGCGACAACACGGATTGGGACGCGATGTTGGCAGATTTGTCCCGTCGCAATATCCACTCAGTATTGGTTGAGGGCGGGGCTAGATTGCTGAACAGCATCTTAGTTTCTGGGATATATGATGAGGTGCATGTGGAAATAAGCAATGCGCATTTGGGCAAGGGCGAAGAGGGTGTAGAAGCACCAGATTACAGTTTCACGACCCGTCCACAAGTGATTGATGAGCATTTGGTGTACATAGAAAAAAAAGCATAAAATTTGCATATATAAGAAAAAAGCAGTATCTTTGCGTGATAAATATGTTTGTATGAAGAAATTAAGTTTGATTTTGTTGATTGCTTTCGCATTATTCGGTTGTGCTCGTTTCAAGCAACAGCGCATGGATGGTGCTGTAGCCGAATATCGTGGTGAGATAGTTACTCACGCTGAAATAGCCTCTCTGACTGCAGGTTTATCATATGACGATAGTGCACGTGTGGCGGAGCAGTATATTCGTCAATGGGCGACCAACATATTGGTATGGCAAGAAGCAAAGGCGCTCAACAACAAAGAAATAGAGCGCAAAGTGGCGGATTATCATCGTTCGTTATGCCTATATGAGTGGGAGCAACGAATGGTAAATCAACATATGCCTCATCAGGTGGAGGATAGTGCAGTACTAGCATTTTATGAGGAATACAAAACGCATTTCATACTCCAAAATCCTATTTTACAAGGATTAGTATTGGTTATGCCCAACGGGGCTCCCAATATGGATAGATTGCGTCAACAGGTTGTGGATCCATTCAACGAAGAGAATATTGAGTGGATTGAGAAATATGCATATCAAAATGCTGATAAATATGAACTATTTGTAGAAGAATGGAAGACAGGTGATCAAATTCTGCAAAGCCTTCCATTTGATAAGAATACGTTTAACAAACAGATAAAACAAAAGAAACAAATAGAGCATCAAGATTCACTACACACTTATTTATTGCAGGTAACATCCGTATGCCACACAGGCGATTATGCTCCAATAGATTATGTACGTAGTGACATTGAAAAGATGCTACTGAGTCAGCGGCAGGTAGATTTTATATATTCCGTGCGTGACAAGCTATATAAGAAAGCGATTGAGCAAGGGGAATTGAAAATATATTAAATTCAACGTGTTAACTTATTAAGTGATGATGAAAATAAAAGGATTATTAGTTGGTGGCCTTTGGCTATTTGTAAGCGGTTTGGTAATCGCTCAAGACAATATCATAGATGAGGTGATATGGATTGTAGGTGAGGATGCGATTTTGCGTAGCGAAGTGGAGGAGGAGCGTTTGCGCGCACAATATGAAGGCACTCCTATTCCAGGCGATCCATATTGCGTGATTCCTGAACAATTGGCGATACAAAAGCTCTTTTTGCACCAAGCGGAATTAGACTCTATTGAAGTGAGCGAGTCTAGCGTTAGCAGTCAAGTGGACATGCGTATGAACTACTATATCTCCCAGATTGGAAGTAAAGAGAAGATGGAAGAATATTTCCGCAAGACAAGTACCGAGATACGTGAAGAGATGATGACGGGCGTTCGTAATCAAATGATCATTCAACAGATGCAGAGCAAGCTGACCGAGAACATATCTCCTACCCCCGCTGAAGTTCGTCGCTACTACAACACTCTCCCTTCGGACTCTATTCCTATGATTCCTGCACAGGTGGAGGTACAGATTTTGAGCATGGAGCCTCCCGTATCGTTGGAAGAGACAGAGCGGATCAAGTCCCGTTTGCGTGAGTTTACAGATCGTGTACACAATGGCACTGCTGACTTCAGCATGTTGGCGCGTCTGTATTCTGAGGATGTAGAGTCAGCCAAACGCGGTGGTGAATTGGGTTTTGTAGGTAAGGGACAATTGGTTAGCGAGTTTGCGGATGTAGCCTTCAATTTGAGCGACCCCAAGCGCGTATCTCGTGTTGTGAAAACCGAATATGGCTATCACATTATTCAATTGATAGAGAAAAAGGGTGAGCGTATCAACTGCCGCCATATTTTGCTTAAGCCGCATGTATCAGCAGAAGACAAGGTAAATGCGCTTGAGCGTCTTGATTCAATCCGTGGATTAATGGCAGATAGTGGTTTAGTATTTGAGGCTGCAGTAGCAAGCTACTCTGAGGACAAAAACACAGTGATGAGTGGCGGTTTGATGACCAATCCTAA
Organism: Paludibacteraceae bacterium; assembly: GCA_045532735.1. Classification (GTDB taxonomy): domain Bacteria; phylum Bacteroidota; class Bacteroidia; order Bacteroidales; family Paludibacteraceae; genus Colicola. The sequence continues at coordinate 22,188 of JAZSGL010000093.1, forward strand.
TACAGGTGCGAGCAAGTTTGAATACCAAGAGTTGCCTCCAGAGATTGCCAAGCAAATATATACGATGAAAGAGGGGGATATTAGCATTCCATTCGTAATGATGGACCGCAGCAAGAATAAAGAGGTATGCGTAATCGTCAAACTCAAGACTAAGCGCGATGCACACAAGGCCAACCTCGTTGACGACTTCCAAGTTATCCGCCAGATGTTGCAGCAAAAGCAAAGCGCAGAAACCATTGAAAAATGGATTCGTGACAAACAAAAGGAGATCTATGTGCAAATTGACCCTGCTTGGCGAGGGTGTGACTTCCAGTACCCAGGTTGGGTAAAATAGAATTAAAGATGCGGTTAGGAAGTATTAGCTTAATATTGGTTGTTTTGCTTTTTGCCGTCATCGGCATGGCACAGGAGAACGCTCCACAAATGGTATATTTGGAGCATTCGGAGACCTTGTCGTTTGATGAGAAGCGTTTACCGGATGCGCAAATTTTGCGTGGAGAGGTGCGTTTCCGCCATGATTCTGCATTGATGTACTGCGACTCAGCCTACTTCTTTGACAAGGAAAATTCCTTGCACGCATTTGGTCATGTTCACTTGATTCAAGGGGATAGTATTGAGGGGTTTGGAGATGTACTCTATTACAATGGAAACACCAAGATGGCCAAATTTCGCAAGCGTGTAAAATTGATACATAACGGCACAACCACCCTCACTACCGATAGTATGAACTATGACCGTATGAAGGATATAGCGTACTATTTTTCTGGCGGAATGATTGAAGATACAGTCAATACACTAACATCCACTTGGGGGCAATATACCCCTAAGAACAATCAGGCATTGTTTAGCGAGAATGTGAAACTAGTGCAAGAGAAGTTTGTGCTGACAACCGATACCTTATGCTACAACACCGAAACTTATCAAGCCGATTTAGTGAGTCCAACAACCATTGTGTATGAACATGAGACTACGATCTTATCCTCCAGAGGATGGTACAATACTGAAACCGAAAAATCAATGCTTCTAGATCGCTCTAAGATTATCCACACCGATGGTATGACTCTAACCGGTGACACTATCTATTATGACAAGGCCATTGGATACGGCAAGGTGTTGGGTCATATTGAAAGTGTAGATTCCACTAATCAGATTACCTTATACGGTAACAAGAGTGAGATGTGGGAGCACGACGAACATGGCTATGTTACCGATAGTGCATTGTTGGTTGAATGGTCCGACTCTACGATGTACACCTTTATGCATGCCGATACACTTTTCACCGAGCACATCCCCTATCAGCAGATGCAATTGATAGCCAAGGACAGTGTATTGGTGGACTCGGTATGGATACAACCGTCTCCCGATACTCTTTGGGTAGATACAACATACCTGCGAGTACAAGCATATTATAATGTTCGCATCTTCCGCGAAGACATGCAAGCTGTATGCGACTCGGCGCACTACAATGGTCGCGACTCTATCGCAACCTTGTGTGGTGATCCTGTTTGTTGGAACGAACACAACCAAGTATCTGCCGACACGGTGACCATCTATATCAAGAATGGATCTGTGGATTATCTGCATGGCATGGGTAATGCAATAGCGATTAAACAAGAGAGTGCAACTGAATACAACCAATTGGCAGGCAAAGAGATGTTTGCATATGTGCGTGACAACGATGTATATCGCGTGGATGTGCAGGGTAATGCAGAGACGGTATTCTATCCACAAGAGGAAGATGGTACTTATATGGGAGTCAATCGCACACAAAGTAGTTTTGTAAAGCTCTACTTGGAGAATCGCCAGATTGAGCGTATCTTGTTCACTAGCGCCACTACGGGCGTGATGATACCAACGGATCAAGCTACGGATGAAGATAAATACTTAGTGACATTTTTCTGGGCAGATCAAGAGCGTCCACGCAAGCCAGGAGATGTATATCTCCATCCTGCCCGCACACCACGCCCTGATGCCTCTGCTATATCCGCATCTGCGGAAGAAGATGATGAGGAAGACGAAGAATAAGTAATAATAAACTCAATAAAATGAAAAGACTTTTAATGACATCTGTCATTGTAATGACAATGATGACACTTCACGCGCAGGACTATATTGGTGTACAATTGGGCTATGCACGTTCTATCACACGTTTGAACACGCCAGAAAATGGTAAAACTCTTAGTGCAACAGGGTATAATGGTTTAAAGGTTGGGGTTGTATATGACGCAACCATTGTAAAAGGTTTTGGTGCTACGATAGGATTAAACTACACTTTTGGTGCTAATGCTACCGATTGGATGAAGCGCATACATACTCAGCCTACGGAATATCCACAAATACGCTCTCGTGGACAGTATCACCAATTGGAGATACCTGTAGATTGGCAATATAAGTTTGAGATAGCACAAAACACCTGGCTTATGCTCTACACAGGTCCTACATTGCAATGTGGATTGCTATTCAAGGATAAGTGGTATGCAAGAAGTGATAATAAGAGCAATGCCTTTACCCATGAAGAAAATCTCAACTCGGTAGAAGATATGGAAGACTACGCGCTCAAGCGTTTGAATGTCACTTGGGGTATTGGAGCTGGTTTCCAATACGAACGCTATTTCTTGCGTGGTGGCTATGACTTTGGATTGATTAATCCATACAAAGCACAATCATTTTTAGGAGAAGATATTTATACTCGTGGTCGATTTGACCAATGGCAAATTAAATTGGGTATGTATCTTTGGGAATTTTAAATAAGTAATTATTCATTAAACTATAAACTTAACTAACATTATGATTCCAAGAGAAACGATAGATCGAATATTCGAGGCAGCCAAGATTGAGGATGTCGTGGGCAGGTATGTAACCCTAAAAAAACGCGGTGCTAACTTGCTAGGTTTATGTCCTTTCCACCATGAGAAGACAGGATCATTTACAGTTTCGCCGTCTAAAGGTATCTATAAGTGCTTCGGTTGTGGCAAAGCTGGTAGCGCAGTGGGGTTCATCATGGAGATTGAGCAATGTACTTATGTGGAGGCATTGAAGCACCTCGCGCAGACCTACCATATCACCATCGAAGAACGTGAGCTCACCCAAGAAGAGAAGCAACGCCAGGATGACCGCGAATCCATGTTTGTGGTCAATGATTTTTCCTGTAAATGGTTTCAAGAACAGCTTTGGGACAGTGCAGAAGGCAAGGCAGTGGGCATGGCTTACTTACGCCAACGCGGCATCCGTGAGGATATTATCAAGAAGTTTCAATTGGGTTACTCTCCTGAGAGGGCAAAATTGTGGGAAGAAGCGAAGAAAGCAGGCTATCACGACACATACCTGGTTAATGATGTTGATACACTCATTGGTACAGGAGTCTGCCTAAAGGACGAGAAGGGGCACTTGTTTGACCGTTTTCGTGGTCGAGTGATTTTTCCATTCTTTTCCGTTAGTGGCAAAGTGACGGGCTTCGCAGGACGATTGATCAAACAAAGTGATAAAGCAGGAAAATATGTAAATTCACCCACATCTATCCTATATGAGAAGAAACACGAACTATATGGTTTCTATCAAGCAAAGCAAGCTATCAAACGCGAAGATTGCTGTTATCTCGTCGAGGGGCAACTGGATGTGATACAACTCGTGCAGTCGGGAATTGAGAATGTAGTAGCTTCAGGTGGAACTGCGCTCACCTACCCACAGATTCGCCTTATCCATCGCTTCACTGAAAATGTGACCATCCTTTACGATGGTGACAATGCCGGAATTAAAGCGGCACTACGAGGATTGGATATGATGTTAGAAGAAGGAGTGAATGTGAGAGTCGTATTATTGCCAGAGGGTGAAGACCCTGATAGTTTTGCCCGCAAACATGATGCTACAGAAGTATTGGAATATATCAAGCAACATCAGACAGATTTTATTCGTTTCAAAACCCAATTATTGAGTACGGATGCAGGCAATGATCCTATCAAGCGTGCCGATATGATTACGCAAATCGTACAATCCATTGCTATTATACCCGATATCATCAAACGGCAAATATATATCAAAGATTGTTCTACCACTTTAGGCATTCAAGAGTACATTTTAACACGCAAAGTTGCCGAATTGCGCAAAAAATATTTAGGAGAACGCAAAAATGAGAATGCTAGTTCTCGTCCATCATCTCATGAGCAAGATGTACAAAGCACCATAGAATCCGGCACCAAAGAAACGCCCCAACAAGCAACTAGTTCTCCAAAAGAAGCTAGTACATTATCCTTGAAAGAGCAAAACATCCTTAATTTGATGCAATTGATTATTCGTCATGGTGAAAAAATCATCTGTCAAGATGAGGAGAACACCATCTATGTGGGCGAATATATTATCAAAGAGTTGCGAAAGGACAATATTACATTAGCAGACCCACTCCATCAACTTATTTTAGATGAATATATAATCCATTATAAAGAAGAAAATTGGGTGGCTGCTAACTATTTTCAACATCATCCAAAGGGAGAAGTCAGTCAGTTTGCTGTAGATATGTTGGCAGACAAATATCAACTGAGTAGGATGTATGGTAAACAGGTTGTATCGGAGAATGTAGTCAAAGAGGTGGAACTACCATCAGAAGCAGAAATTCTTCCTGAATTAGCACAGCGCATGTTGTTGGAATTAAAATATACAATTGTTAACGAGAGTATTGATTCAATGCAAACCATGCTAAAGGAAGCACAATCGCGCAATGATTGGGAACTTATCCGCACTATTTTGGCAGAACAGCCTAAACTCATGGATATTCGCCAACAGCTATGCAAAGCTCTCGGCAATCGGGTAATAGTAGGGTAAACACCTTCGCATATAAAAAAGTGATACATTATGCTATTTAATTCTATCGTATATGGCCCAATTCGTTCGCGCCGCTTAGGTATTTCTTTAGGCGTCAACCTAATGCCAACCACCGCTAAGTTATGTTCATTCGATTGTGTGTATTGCGAATGTGGATGGAATCAGTCCGTTATGAACCCGCAGTTACCCACTCGTGAACAAGTATATAAAGCCCTCTCCACTCAATTATCCTCTCTCAAGATTCAGCCCGATGTCATCACATTCAGCGGCAATGGAGAACCAACGATGCACCCTGACTTCTTGAGAATCATCCAAGACACATGTGCCCTTCGCGATCAGTATTGTCCCAGTGCCAAAGTATCAGTTTTGAGCAATTCCACACAACTCGGGCGCAAAGATGTGGTGGAAGCACTGCGCCTATGTGACAACCGCATTCTCAAACTCGATTCGGCGATTGACTCCACCATGCGCTTGATCGATCAGCCTGTAAATCACCAACTAAGTGTTGCTCAAGTGATAGAATGGTTACGCGTATTCAATGGCGATTTTATCTTGCAAACATGTTTCTTAAGAGGAGAAAACCATGGTCTAGTCATTGATAACACTACACCACATGAATTAGAAGCATGGTACCAAGCGGTAGACATTCTGCATCCTAAGCAAGTGATGATCTATGTCATTGACCGAGCAACCCCGTTGCAAACACTTGAGAAGATTCCTGCCGAGCAGATGCAATCTATTGCTCAGCCACTTCGAGATAAGGGTATCGACGTTATCGTTAGCGTATGAAGGTCCTCGTTGCACCACTCAACTGGGGGTTAGGACATGCTACACGCTGCATTCCTATCATTCAACACTATCTCTCGCAAGGCGATGAGGTAATATTAGGTGGAGATGGTGATAGTCTTCTACTGCTGAAACGCACGTTCCCTTCACTTCGTTGCATTGATCTCCCTTCGCTAGAACTCCGTTATACCATTAACACACAACAACGTGGGTTCTATCTCCGTGCTATTTGGGCATTGATACGTTTCACTATTGCAGACCATTATTATCTGGGGCAAGAATTGGCAAAGGAACATATTGATCTAATCATTTCAGATAATCGTTTTGGTTGTAGTTCTCGCGATGTGCGCTCGGTGTATATTACCCACCAACTCTATCCTATCCTTCCACATCGGCTACGAATATGGCAACCACTTGCGCGCGCAGTACACGCGCGTATATATAAAAGGTATGATGAAGTGTGGGTTCCTGATCATGCAGACCCCATCAACAATTTATCCGGTGAGCTAAGTCATGGTGGACCTTTTGACAAATATGCAAAATACATCGGTCCACTATCTCGTTTCTCGAATCCTGTTTGTAAAGGGATGATAAGAAACAGACAAATCAGTTCTAAAAACTATTCTATTGTAGCAATATTATCTGGACTTGAGCCACAACGCACAATTTTTGAGCAAGAGCTTTTGCAACGTTTTTATGATGCCACTGAGCAGGCATTACTTATACGAGGGAAAGTGTCTGATCCACACACAGTTATCAATAAAGGGAGACTCACCATCCGACCATACATCACGGATGAGGAGTTGATTTCCGTAGTACAATCTGCTCATCTAATCATCACTCGAAGTGGTTATTCTACCATCATGGACTTAGAGGCGCTAGGTGTACTACACAAAGCAGAACTACACCCTACGCCCGGACAGAGCGAACAAGAATATTTACTACAGAAACATCAATCCAAATTTTCACACGAGACTTTAGTCCCCTAGATGGTATTAGTGTAAAGAGTGGTATCGGAGTGGTAACGGGAATGATAGTCATCTCGTAGTAGATGACAAATAGCTACCTAAAATAGGGTATTTATACCAAAGAATTTGTGTAATTGCAAAAAAAACAGTAATTTTGCAGCGTGAATAAGAGTGCGTTGGAATATATTGAGAACGACATTCAAGTACAGGAAGTAGATGCTCGGAACTTAGAGCATCATTTGGTGCGTACTGCAGCGCTGATGGATAGGCATCAGCCATTTGTGGTATTGCTGACGCATTACGATGATTTGGTGCAGACCGAGCATAAGTTGGATTATCATTTACTGAGCCGACTGTTGGGTGTGCGCATCGGTTTGGTGGAAGAAAAAGCTGCGATTTTGGCAGAGGAAGATAGCTTCCGCCACGTGCATGTGAGTTACGGAAAGGATGTAGAGGAGGCGATAGCCCGCGTGATAGACGTGATTGTCACTTTGCCCAACGTGCGTGAGAAATACTCCAAACGCTATATGGCAGTGCGTATGCTAGAGCGTCCTGATGAGATGTTGGCACTGTTGCCACATAGTGAGGAACTGATTCGCGTAGCAGCCGAACAGAGAGCACGACTACTATACGAATATGGCAAAACCGCCAAAGAAGTGATTGCGCAAGCACGTCTCGGTTTTGTGCATGGTGCATTGGAGGAGACACTGACTCACGCGAAGCATGACTCGGGACACTCTATGGCAGACAAAATAGATAAAGTGCTGACCAACAGATGGGTGGGACTACCTGTCTTACTATTAGTCTTGTATGGTGTGTTTGAATGTACTTTTACTTTAGGAGCTTATCCACAGGAATGGATCACTATGGGCGTGGAGGCATTGGCGGAGTGGTTGCGCAGAATGATGCCCGTAGTATGGTGGAGCAGTTTGCTTCTGGACGGCGTGCTATTGGGTATAGGTGCGGTATTGGCATTCCTGCCGAATATCATTATCATGTTCTTCTTTTTGAGTTTGATGGAGGACTCGGGCTACATGGCGCGTGTGGCATATACGATGGATAAATGGATGCACCGAATCGGTTTGCACGGCAGTTCGTTTATCCCAATGCTGATGGGTTTTGGATGTAATGTGCCTGCCATCATGGCAGCTAAGGATATTACTAATAAGAAAGATCGTGCACTGACGATGCTGATGGTGCCATTTATGAGTTGTTCGGCTCGTCTGCCAGTGTATATGCTGTTTGTAGGAGCATTCTTTGCAGAGCAAAAAGCGTTGGTGATGATGTCACTATATGTGTTGGGCGTGGTGTTGAGTATATTGTTTGCATGGATCATGCAACATACGAAGGCGTTCCGTCAACCAAAGCACGACTACGTGAGCGAGTTGCCACCCTATCGTCGTCCGACCTTGCGTAATACAGGATTACACATCTGGGAGCGTATAGCCGATTATTTGCAGAAGATCCCTGCAGTGATTATCTGGGCGAGCGTGATTATCTGGGCATTGACGTATTTCCCTACGGGCAATATGTCGGATATGGAGCATAGTTATTTGGCTATGATTGGTCATTGGATAGAGCCTGTGGTACGCCCATTAGGTTTCGACTGGAAGATGTCCGTCTGCCTGCTGACGGGCTTACCTGCGAAGGAAGCGATTGTATCTACGATGGGTATTCTGTACCCATCGGATGCAGCATTGTCGGCGTTCACGCCATTGACGGCATATGCATTCATGGCTTTTGTGCTGTTGTATTTCCCTTGCGTGGCAACAATCACCACATTGCGCAAGGAGTTGGGGAGAAAATGGGCATGGTATAGTTTGGTACAGTCGATGGTGCTGGCATGGGTGGTGAGTTTTGTAATATATCAGGCTGGTTTAGTGTTTAGTGTTTAATGGAAGAGGATATGAAAAAGATTATATTAGCAGTATTATTCATTGTCTTGCCCTTTGTATGGGCAGAGGCACATGCGTGGGGTACGGTGCTGGATGATAAAGGTGAGCCATTGGTAGGGGCAAATGTGTATTGGGCAGGAACTAGTGTAGGTGTAGCGACCGATGTAGATGGTCGATTTCAGTTGGAGCCCGTCAAGAGTACTAACCTATTGGTTACTAGTTTCATGGGCTTTCACAATGACACGACAGAAGTAACTGCACATCGAGAACTCACCATCATATTGGTGAGCGATTTGCTATTGGAAGAAGTAGATATCGTTGAACGTAAGATGGCTGTTTTGCGTTCGCGTATTTCGCCACTGACCACAGAAACTTTGACAGGTGAAGCACTCTGTATGGCAGCGTGCTGCAACCTCAGCGAGAGTTTTGAAACCAGCGCTAGTGTGGATGTGGCCTACTCCGATGCTGCTACGGGTGCAAAGCAAATTCGTTTGCTCGGATTAAGCGGCACATATGTGCAGATGCTTACGGAGAATACCCCTAATATCCGTGGATTGGCACAGGCTTTTGGTATGGAATACATCCCTGGCCCCTGGATGGAAGCTATTCAGGTTAGCAAGGGTACATCATCCGTGCTGAATGGCTATGAGGCTATTGCTGGACAAATCAATGTAGAGTATCTAAAACCACAAACTCAAGATCCTATTTCACTCAATGCTATGGTGAGTACAGAAACTCACGCTGAAGTCAATGCTACAGGTGGATGGGCTATCAATGATGTAGTTTCTACTGGTATTTTGTTCCATGCCCAAAATATGTCCCTAGAACTAGATCATAACCACGACGGATTCTTGGATATGCCTAAAAATACCAATATCAATTTGCTCAATCGATGGTATGTTAAAACAGACGATTATACGGGACAATTCCTCGTGCGCGGTCTCTATGATCGCCGTCAGGGTGGACAAACTCGAGAGGCTCTCAGTTTATCGTCCTTCACCTCTTCACCTTATCACATCGATTTGAACACATGGCGTGTGGACGGGTTTATGAAGAATGGGTATGTATTTAATCACGACTTGGGTACTTCTATTGGTATTATCGCTTCTGCTTCTTATCACAATCAGCAAAACACCTACGGCTTACGCCAATGGAATGCCGCACAGACCAACGCCTATTTGAATGCCATCTTCCAAACATCGTTTGACGACTCTGCTTCTGATCCTTGGGATGATCATCAGCATAAATTATCTGCGGGCGTGAGTTTTAACTATGATGGATACAACGAGGAGTTGCTCTTCGCCTCCAACCTTTCGCCTCTAACCTATAACCTCAATCGTTGGGAAGTGACACCGGGTGTGTTTGCGGAATACACTTATACATACAAAGACAAACTGACCTTGCTTGCTGGTATTCGTGAGGATTATTCTACACGTTATGGATTCTTCACCACGCCTCGTATGAATCTACGTTATACTCCATTTGAATGGTGGACACTGCGTGGAAGTGTAGGTTTGGGATATCGTACGCCTAATGCCATAGCGGACAATGCTGCTTTTTTGGCAAGTAACCGAATATATTATTTTGGCAATGGGCAATTGGCGATAGGCGATGGGCAATTGGCACAAGAGCGCTCGATGAATACAGGCATAAGTACAGTGTTTTATATCCCAATGGGCAAGCGTGAGTTGCAATTGTCAGGTGAATATTACTATACCAAATTCCTAGACGGTGCGATAGCGGATATGGATCGCAGTTTGCATGGTATCACCATATATAATATGCACGATGTGGATGCTGCACAGTATTTTTCTCATAATTGGCAAGTAGAAGCGACCATGGAGATTCTGCGTGGATGGACTATGACAGCAGCCTTCCGTTATACGGATGTCAAGCAAACCACTTTCAATACGGTTGCCAACGAGTACCAATTGCGTGATAAGCCATTGCAAAATAAGTTCAAGGGTATTATCACCACCAGTTATCAAACGCCACTCAAGACATGGCAGTTTGATTTGACTGCGCAGTTTAATGGCGCTGGTCGTATGCCAGATGGCTTTGCGATACCAGAAGGAAGCAATCAGTATTTTACCGATGAAATCGGACAAATTCATCACCAATGGTATCCTCAACTCTTAGGTCAGGTGACAAAATTCTTCCGTACATGGTCAATTTATTTGGGTGCGGAGAATATGACCAACTTCACACAGGATAATCCAATTGTAGGCGAAAAGTTAGAGGCAAAAGGTGAAAAGCATAGGGGATTTGTGAATCCACATTCAGCTAACTACGATGCGTCTATGATTTGGGCACCTATCCACGGCTGGAAACTTTACCTCGGTTTCCGTTGGGCATTGGAACGTGCGGAATAAGTGATAATTTTGAATTAAGAATTTTAAATATGAAAAGACTAGTTATCATCCTTTTGGCGATTATGCCAATGGCGTTTTGCCTGTCAACAGCAGAGGGAAAGCCAAACAAACAAAAAGTAGTATTGTATGTGGACTTACACTGCCAAGACTGCTGCAACAAGATTTTGAAGAACATTCCTTTTGACAAGGACTTGAAGAATGGTGTGAAAGATTTGGTTTTTGACTTAGAGGCAAAGACTGTGACAGTGACCTATGACGCCAACAAGACGGATGTTCCTGCGATCCAAAAAGCCTTTGCTAAGATTGGCAAGCCAGCAACTACAGAGGTTCCAACATGCAATCCCCAATGTGAAGGTCATCACCACCATCATCATTAATCATTGTTTCGCGAATACCTACCATATTATAAACGCAACCTAAAGGTTGCTCTGCCAGTGATGCTTACCCAGTTGGGTGCGTCGCTGGTTGGTTTGTTCGACTCGATCATGGTAGGACATTATGCCACAGTGGACTTGGCAGCTGTAAGTTTTGCCAATGCCCTATTCTTCATGGCCATGGTATTTGCGATGGGTGCTTTGATGGCAATAACCCCTTTAGTGGGTGTTTGCATGGGAGAGATGAATGTACAGCAGGAGAATCAAAGCATTATCCGAAATAAGATCGCTTCGTTGTTTCAAAATGGCATGCTCTTTACCATCTTGCAATCAGCACTGATGCTATTGCTGCTGGGTGGATGCATTCCGTTTTTGGAATATTTTGGTCAAGAGCCAGAGGTAGTGGCCGTAGCGCGACCATACTATATACTGATTGTCATCTCGCTGGTGCCATTCTTGTTTTTCACCTTTTTCAAACAGTTTCTTGAAGGATTGGGTAACACGCTAGTGGCGATGATAATCACCTTAGCTATGAATGGGTTGAACATATTGCTCAACTGGGTATTTATCTATGGTCATTGGGGTGCTGACGCAATGGGAGCGACGGGAGCAGGTATTGGTTCGCTGATTTCTCGTCTAGGTATGCCATTATGCTTTGTCATCGCCATGTGGCTACACCGTGATTGGAAATATTACATTCAAACCTTCCACTTGGCCAATATCAGTTGGGAAGAGATTAAGAAACAGATGACATTGGGTTTCCCTATTGGGGCACAAACATTCTTGGAAACCTTTACTTTTGCGGCATCGTTTGTAATCATTGGATGGATTAGCAAAGAAGCATTAGCGGCACATCAAGTGGCCAATCAGATTGCTGACATGACCTTTATGATTGCTCTGGGTATAGGTGCCGCCACTACGATTCGCGTATCGCATCAATTGGGCGCTGGCAATCTGAAGGCCGTACGAATGGCAAGCAATGCAAGTATTCATTTAGTATTAGTGATGAATACCATTGGCGCGACACTCATGATTAGCCTACGTAATTACATCCCAATGCTATTCACCGAAGACACGGAAGTGATAGCTATTGCTTCGCAGTTGATTATTATAGCAGGATTATTTCAGTACGCCGATGGTTTGCAGGCGGTTGGCGCGGCCATGTTGCGTGGTATCACAGACGTAAAAGTGCCAATGGTAATTGCCTTTGTATCGTATATTCTAGTTGGTCTCTCCGTTGGCTTACTTTGTGCGTTCTCGCTCAAGATGGGCGCTGCTGGTATATGGATTGGGTTTATCTGCGGTTTGGCATTGGCCGCTATCTGCTTCCACATCCGCTTCAATAGGAAATTCAAGCAAATTTCTCTATCTCGATAGCCAAAGTTTGTGCATATCAAAAAAAATCTGTACCTTTGCAGGGTAAAAATGTAGAACCTAATAATAACTATATTTATGAATTGGTTACATAGTCTATTCTTCGGGGACGGTGTTCCTCATTCGATATTCATCCTTACCATTGCTATTGCATTGGGTATTTACTTGAGCCATCGTCTGAAATTTAAAGGTATCACTCTGGGTATCACATGGATATTGTTCTGCGCAATTGCCATGTCACATTTTGGCATGCACCTTGACCCAGTAGTGGAAACCTTCGCGAAGGATTTTGGTTTGATACTCTTTGTGTACTCTATTGGCTTGCAGGTGGGTCCTAGCTTCTTCTCATCGTTTGGAAAGGGCGGTATCAAGCTCAACCTATTGGCAATGATTGGAGTATTTCTCAGCTGTTTGACTGCCTATGTAATACATTTGATTTCGGGTGAAGAAATTGCCACCATGACTGGTGTGTTATTTGGCGCGGTGACCAATACCCCTGGATTGGGTGCGGCACAACAAGCCTTTACCGACATCACAGGAGAAGTGAATGCCAATATCGCTAGTGGCTATGCGATGGCATATCCATTGGGTGTGGTAGGTATTATTCTATCGCTACTAGCTATGCGATGGTTCTTCCGCATCAAAACAGAGCAAGAGGAAGCTCGAGTGGCAGCAGAGAGTGAGGCACTAAAAGAGATTGAGCATATAGATGTGCTGTTGGCAAATCCACAAGTGGAAGGTGCACATATTCGCGATTTGAGCGCACTATGCAACATGAATCTTATTGTATCACGTTTGGTTCGTCCAGATGGTGAGGATGAATTGCCAGATGTGGATACAGTATTACATGTGGGAGATCGCATTCGCGTGGTGATTGATCAAGAGCACAAGAAAAGTGTACTTCTACTTGGTTTGGAAACCAGCATACAGACAGATGTGAAGCAACAAGCCCATTTGGTATCACGCAATATCATTGTCACAAAACCAGAGCTGAATGGCAAACGAATAGGAGATTTAAATGTGCGTGCCACATACCATGTATCCATCACACGCATCCGTCGCGCAGGTATTGAACTGCTGGCAACAAGAGATCTGTACCTACAATTGGGTGATAGAATAACGGTTGTAGGAGAAGAAAGGGCTGTCAATAAGATTGAGAGTTTGTTTGGGAACTCTACCAAACGATTGGATGCTCCTAACCTTATATCTATCTTTGTCGGTATTGCTTTAGGTGTGATGGTAGGATTACTACCTATTGCGTTGCCTGGATTATCCCAACCATTTAAGTTAGGATTAGCAGGCGGTTCGCTGATAGTAGCAATACTGATGAGTTGCTTCGGGCCAAAACTCCATATCGTCACTTATACCACTAGTAGTGCAAACTTGATGATCCGCGAGATAGGTATTGCCATGTTCTTGGCTGCCGTGGGTTTTGGCGCAGGAAAAACCTTTATTCCTACTCTATTAGACGGAGGATATGCATGGATTGGATATGGTGTGATTATCACTTTGTTGCCACTATTGATAATCGGTATATTGGGAAGAAAATGGTTGAAACTGGACTATTTTGCATTAATGGGCTTGCTGGCAGGTAGCACTACTAATCCACCTGCATTGTCTTATGCAACAGCTCTATCAAGTACGAATGACCGTGCCGCAGTAGCCTACTCTACGGTATATCCATTAACTATGTTTCTGCGTGTTCTAACAGGACAATTGATGATCTTGTTATTTTTATAAATAAAAAAGTATGAAACAAATATTCTTTTTTTTTGTTGGTTTCATTAGCCTGACCGTTTCTGCTGAAGTAGTCACTATGGATTTATCTACTGCAACAGATATGTCAGGAGCCCCTATTGAATATGGTACTGAATTTGGCAACGGCTACTATGATTGTACGGATGTATGGGATAGTACCTATAACGATAGCGAGAGGTGTCAGTTCATCTACACCAACGGAGCGCGTTTTATGCTCTCACATTTGCCAAGCATGAATTCATATGGTGGACAAAGTTGGGAAGGTTTTACCCTATCTAAAGTATCAAAAGATACTGCGAATGTGTTTGGTTGTCTCGCCAATGGAGGAACTGCAGGCCCTGGGACACCTTATGTGATAGGATATTTTTCTGAATGGGTAAGTAATTCGTTAGGATACTCGTCAAATATTATTTGTTTTGACCAAGAATACTATCCTGAATATGTATATATCTGTCAAAATAGCAATACTATGGAGGCTATCACAAACGGCAATATTTTTAATGCTCGTGCATTCACAGAAAAAGACACATTAACTCTAATAATCAGCGGGATAAATGAATTTAAAGAAGAAACTAATCATCTCATTTACTATCTAGCCATTAATGGCACAAAGAACGATAGATGGATAAAAGTCCCATTAACCAGTTTAGGCAAGACAAGAGGATTAAGTTTTCGAATGACATCAACCGACATAGGTCAGTTTGGTGTAAATACTCCACTATACTTTGCATTAGATAGTTTGACCGTATCTACAGAGCACCCTACCAACACTCAACACATCTTATATAATACAACAGCGGAAAGAGTTGAAAAAATAATAGTAAATTCACATTTAATGATTCTATACAAAGGAGAATTATATACATTGGATGGGCAACACTTAAAATAATTACGCAAAAAATCACCATAAAATTTGTTAATTTCAAAAAAATGCAGTATCTTTGCGAAAAAAATTGCATAGGTACTGTTTTTTTTGCGGTAATAACTATAAACCTAAATAATATGAAGCGTAATGACTTTTGGAAGAAAGCACGCAAAGTGCTGATTAACAAGTATGCAATAACACTCTATGTATTTGCAATATTGTTTTTATTTGCTGGCGAACAGGGACTAATTAACCAAATTGCACGCAAGCGAGAGATTCGCCAAACCCAACAGGAGATTAAGCGTGTTGCCAACGAAACAAAACAATCAGAAAATTTGTTACAATCGTTGGACAACAAAGATAGTCTTGAGCGTTTCGCACGGGAACAATACAAGATGCACACCAATGAAGAAACAATCTATTTAGTGGAATAATCATTGTACAAAAAAAATGAAATGGAGTAATATTTTATTAATTGCAGGCATGGCAGTACTGTTTGCGGGAGCGATTATGAGCATCTTGAAATTGCAACCTTACTCAGATTATGCATTGATAGTTGGAGCCATCATTATTATATTCCGCGGTGCGATAAAAAACAGAGAAAAACACCAAGACTAAAATCAATATGAAAGCGATTACAATCAAGGATATTGCACGCGAAACTGGAGTCTCCGTTTCTACTGTAAGCAGAGCCTTGCAAAACCATCCCGATATTAGTGAGCAAACCAAAGGGATAGTTCGCGAATGTGCTCAAAGATTACATTATAAGCCCAACTTATTGGCGAGTAATCTACGCACTAGCAAGAACACCACGATTGGTGTAGTTATTCCCGAATTGAATCACCATTTTTTCGCGTCTATATTAGATGGTATAGAACAAACTGCCAATGATTCTGGTTACAACATCCTCATATGTCAATCTAGCGAGAAATATGAAAAAGAGGAGCAAAACATACAAATGTTGTTAAATAGTCGAGTCGCAGGAATTTTAATAGGCATCAGTAAAGAAACCGTATATCTACAACATCTACAAGATATTATAGACAGCGATATACCATTAGTTTTGTACGATCGCCCATGCCCTTCTTTGCAATGTGACCAAGTAGTATCAGACGATTACGCTGGTGCATACAATGCCGTAGAATATCTGATTCAAACTGGGTGCAAACGAATCATGTATTTTTCTTCTCCAATGCAGCTAGAAGTTGCCCATCGCCGATATCAGGGTTGGCGAGATGCATTATTACATTATGGACTCAGCACAGACAATGGTGCAATTCTCACATGCGACACGCGAGCACAAGCCATTATTGAAACGCCTAATGTAATGAAAAGCGACAACAGACCTGATGCCATTTTTTGTGTTAATGATGATTGTGCCGCAGGAGTGCTCTATGCTGCACAAATATTAGGTTTGCAAGTTCCTAATGATGTATCCATTTGTGGTTTCTCCAACGCACCATTATGCCGCACTTCCTCACCGATGCTAACAACCGTAGAACAACACGGGCGGGAAATAGGCTGTAGAGCCATGCAAAGACTCCTCAAACGCCTTGAAGGGGAACATCGTATAGCACAAACTGATATGGTCCCCACGGATCTAATTGTACGTGAAACCACAAAATAACAAAATGGATTTTAAAGACATGTTACAATACAACAATTGGACAATTGAACAAACCGAATGGCTACCTCAAGAGGAAGCTTCTATCGAGCAACAACTAACCTTTTCCAACGATTATCTGTGTCAAACAGCACATTTTGAAGAATATTATTCCCACCCTCAGCGTTTATGCACTTACATCAAAGGCATTGAAAATCCAATTCTCAACATTTCTGGCATTTCTATACGCTTGCATGACGAACGACTAGATTTGGCAACATGGAATGTCAAAGAATTTTACCGTTGTTTACATAAGAATCAACCTATGCTTGAACGCAGTTTCCTCGCAACATCTCCCAAGGGTGCGACTCTGCGTGTACATGCAAAACGCCGACTAATACCCCAGCGCGAAGTAATGTTACTAGAATATGAAGTAACATCAGTAAATTACACGGGTCCAATTTCTTTGTTGGCAATGTTAGGTGGAAGCGAAGATGTTCAAAATTGGTATCCATTGATGAATCAGCTCGGGAACAATCAATGTTGGCTATGGTTACAATTACACGACGTTGATATTCAGTTATGTTATGCCATGCATTGGCAAGTATTACTAAACAACTCCCCTGTTGAAAATAGACCTATCAAAATAGAAAAACCTCACACCATTGGATATTCACTAACTACAAAGATCAAAGCAGGAGAAAGTTGTTTACTGCGAAAACATGTTGCTGTAGTAGACTCCCGCAACCACAAGAAAGAAAATCTTATTACAGATGCTATCAAATGCTTGACAGACTTGTAAACGAACATATTATTTTAGGTATAGACCCTGGTACCTTGTACATGGGATATGCTCTGTTGCATACCATTGGTAACAAAGTAGAGATACTAGATTTTGGGGTATATGATGTACATAAGTTGGATGACCAGTATGCGCGTTTACAACGTGAGTTTTTCTATATCCAACAGTTAATCACCAAATACAAACCAACAGTGTTGGCCATAGAGGCACAATTTGTTGACAAAAATCCACAAACCATGATTAAGATTGTGCACGCGCAAGGAGTAGCCATTGCAGCGGCACTGTCAAAAGATGTGCCAATACAAGAGTATTCACCGATGAAGATCAAAATGGCCATTACGGGAAACGGACATGCCACAAAAGAGCAAGTGGCCACGATGTTGCAACGTTTCTTGCACATTCCTGAAGACCAAATGCCTAAGAAACTGGACGCCACAGACGCATTAGGTATCGCCTATTGCCATTTCCTACAATTAGGTTTACCACTCCGTGAAAAGGGGGCAAAAGATTGGACAACATACGCTAAAAGAAAGGGATTGGTAGATAAAAAGATATCCTCTCCTAATGCTCAACTTTTGGCAGCCTTGCAAAGCAAGAAGAAGAAATAAGTGTTTGAGGAACGATGAATATTTGAAACTTTTTCGTCATTTTTCTTGCACATATGCAAAAAATACACTACCTTTGCAGCAACTTTTGAAACGTACAAAATTAAAAACTTTTTAATCATAAAATTTAACAATTATGGCTTACATTATTTCTGAAGAGTGTATCGCATGTGGTACATGTATTGATGAGTGCCCAATGGGCGCAATTTCTGAGGGTGATATCTATAGCATCGATCCTGAGTTGTGCACAGAGTGCGGTACTTGTGCTGATGTATGCCCAAGTGGCGCAATTTCAAAAGAATAAATTGCAGATTTGGCAAAGACGAAATCCCCAAGCGTGCTTGGGGATTTTTGTTTACATATATCAAAGTTATACTATGAACCCGTTACGAACCCGTAATTGGTCAGAGATTTAACAAGGTGTGTTAAACTACAAATAACTAAAAATAGCACCTAACAAAAAAGTTTCTTCGAAATTATTTGCATAAATACAAAAAAATCACTACCTTTGCGCGCATTTTATGTAGTATCTTCTAAAAGATACAACAAAAGTAACAATATCGGAATAATAAAAGTAACAATAACAATGAAAAAAACATTCTTATCAATTGTTTTGCTTGGCGCGAGTGTGCTAGGTTTTACCCAAACAGATCAAGTTTTGATGACTATCAACGGTGAGCCTGTAATGGCGTCTGAATTTGTGTACATTTACGAAAAGAACAACCAAGAAACAAGTCTCGAAAAAAAGACTATGGAGGAGTACTTGGATCTGTTTATCAACTTCAAGCTCAAAGTAACCGAGGCTATTGCTCAAGGAGTAGACACAACCGAATCTTTTAAGAAAGAGTTGGCAGGTTATCGTGCACAAGCCATTCCAAAATACTTGCAAGATGAGGCTGCTATAGACAGTTTGGTGGTGCTTAGTTATAATCGTATGGCCAAAATTCGCAAAGCTGCTCATATTGCAGTGCAATGTGCTCCCGATGCAGATTCAGCTACTGTAACTGCTGCTATAGCGCGTATTGACTCCATCCGCGAACGAGTAACTGTAGGTATCCCAACAAAAGTAAAAAAAGGTCGCAAAACCGTTACCGTACAAAATGTGGAAGATTTTAATGAAGCCGCAATATTATATTCAGAAGAACCTTCCGCAAAGCAGACTAAAGGTGAGTTGGGTTGGATTCAACCATTCCGCTTTGTATATTCATTCGAGAATGCGGTATACACGACTCCAGTAGGAGATATAACTCCTGTATTCCGTAGCCCATACGGTTTCCATATTGCAAAGGTGCAAGAGGAGCGCGATTTTGAAGAAGTACATGCTGCACACATTATGAAGATGACACCTATGGGGGATGTTCAACGCATGGCAGATGCCCACATGGCAATGGATAGTATCTATAAGTTAGCCATCCATGACTCCATAGATTTTGCCACCTTGGCTAGTGCTAATAGCGAAGACCGTGGTTCTGCTATGCGCGGAGGAGACCTTGGATGGTTTGGTCGCGGCGCTATGGTACAACCATTTGAAGACATCACTTTCGGTTTAGAGATAGGCCAGGTGAGCAAACCATTCCAAACACGCTTTGGTGTGCACATCTCAAAACTTTATGGTAGACGAGGAATCCAACCATTAGACAGTATGCGTAGTCAAATTCTGCGCCAAGTACAACGCGACCAACGCATGAAGATTGCAGAGGACAGTTTTATCAGCAAAACTCGCGCAGAATACAATTTGCCTGCAGAAATGAGTGATGAAGATGTAAAGGCGTATGCAGATGCTCATTTGGAAGAAAGATATGAAGACTTGCGCAATTTAGTGAAAGAGTACCATGATGGTATCTTACTATTTGATGTTTCATTGCGTGAAGTATGGGATAAGGCAAATCAAGACACAGAAGGTTTAGCAACTTTCTTTAAAGCCAACAAAAAAAATTACACTTGGGAGGAACCCCGATTCAAAGGACACATCATTTATGCTAAAAATGAAACAACTGCAAAAGTAGCTAAGCAAATAGTAAAGACCGCTCACCCTGATTCTGTAATGAGTTATCTTAATCAGCGCATAAACGTGGACAGCGTTATGTACGCACGCATTGAGCGTGGAGTATGGACCTCAGGAAAGAATGCTGCAGTAGATAAGTTTGGTTTCAAGCAAAAAGATATAGAGTACAATCCTAGCGAGGACTATCCTATCGTAATTGTCGTTGGCAAAGAGATTAAAGCGCCACAAGCATACACTGATGATAGAGGACGAATTGTTACAGACTACCAAGACTATTTGGAGAAGACTTGGGTAAAGAGCCTTCGCGAAAAATACCCCGTAGTCCTTAACCAAGAAGTATGGGAAGCGCTAACAAAAAGTAATAAGTAGCCTTTTTTAGATCACTCACGCTACGAGTTATAGAACGCCTCAAATTATAAACTGAGAGAGATGAAAATTAGGAACGCAATCATCGTGATAATTGCTTTAGCACTAGTAAATGTACTAGTGCATCACTTTGTAGTGCGTTGGGACATGACCAACGACAAGCGTTACAGTATCTCTCAACCCACAAAAAATCTCCTCAAAAGCTTAGACCAACCACTAGAGATTTCCATTCTGCTGGATGGAGAATTAAACGCTGGATTCACTCGCCTTAAGAAAGCAACCACAGAAATGGCAGAGGAGTTAGGTATCTATGCTGGAGGCGGGTATCGTATATCGGACAGTAACAAGCAAGCAGCTGATATAGGTACACAACTGCAACCTGTTGTGATTCATGAGCGAACACATAAAGGGAAAACAGCACAAACTACCGTCTTCCCGTACGCACTAGTCAAATATGGCAATCGTACACAAATAGTACACTTACTCAAGAATCAACGCGGCTTAAGCGGCGAGGAAAATCTCAATAATAGTATTGAGAATTTAGAATATGCTTTCGCAGAGGCCATTCGTCACTTGACGCAGACCGAAGTCGAAAAAATCGCCTTCTTAGAAGGCCACGGCGAGTTGGAAGAACAATATGTTTATGATCTTACTCAGGCGCTTGCGCAATATTACCAAGTTGACCGTGGTGTGTTAGGTAAAGAATCAGGAGTATTGGATGGTTACAAGGCTGTTATTATCGCCGATCCACAGCAGCCATTTAGCGAATCTGACAAGTATATCTTAGATCAATATGTAATGCAAGGCGGCAGAATCTTGTGGGTAGTAAACGGTGTGCGATTTTCAGAGGATTTCTTATCTTCACAAGGTGCCACACCTATCATCGCGCTTGAGTTAAATATCAATGATCTCCTATTTCGATATGGAATACGCATCAACCATGCGTTGGTGCAAGACCTACAATGCATGCCCGTACCAGTAGATGTATCTAGCAACACCTCCGAGCCAAACTGGCAACCCATGCCGTGGACATATGCACCACTATTACTAACCTCACAAACATCATCCATAACTCGCAATGTGGCACAAGTGAGCGCAACGATGGCAAGTGCAGTAGATATCGTAGGAGGAGAAGATGGGCTACGCAAAGAGGTATTACTAGCCACTTCGACCGCAAGCAAGTTAACAACAGTTCCGGCACGTGTGGATCTGAGTTTAGGAGTGGACAACGAACAAAGTTTTCAATACGCATTTATCCCTGTAGCTGTAAGTATTGAAGGAAGTTTTCCCTCGCTATACGCATTCCAGTTGCCTCCAGAAGAGATTGCACCACATGCTCCACTGATCAAACAAAGTGAAGTCACTAAGCAAATCGTAGTGGCCTCAGGTAGTATTATTCGTAATGAGTGGCAAAATGGTACACCACTGCCATTAGGTTATGACCGCTATACACAACGACAGTTTGGCAATCGAGATTTTATGGTGAACGCAGTGCTCTATTTGACCGATGACCAAGGATGGATGCAATTGAGACAAAAAGAGTTTACTTTGCGCCTCATCAATGACCAACGAGCACAACAAATGCATATTGTTGCACAAATCGCGAGTATTTTCGTACCGCTAGCAATATTAGCTTTGATCGGCGGCTTTGTAATAATTGCGAGACAAAGACTATATATCAAAAAATTAATACGATGAAACAAATCAAGTACATATTATTGGGATTTATTTTCTTATTGGGAGCTGCAGCACAAGCACATACGCTTATGCCTTATCCACTTGATACCATCAATGGACAAATATACTATCGCTACACCACACCTCGTAGCATCGGCATATATCGAATCAGTGTGAACTTTGGCGTCAGCCAAGAGGAGATTCTGAAAGCTAATCCTCATCTGATGACACGAGGATTGCGTGTAGATGAAGTTTTATTAATACCCACAAAATTATCATTAACTCCACCCGACACTAACACTCTTGAAGTCCGTACTATTTCTTCTGACTCTAGCATTGCTTCTTTTGCAAACTATTCACTAGAAAATGATAGTCATCTCAACCGCTCGCGCAAACCATTGAAGCGAAGCAAAAAATTCATTCGAGATAGTATTGAACGAGCCTCTCAAATAGCCATACTAAACGACTCACTCTGTTATCACGACTCTATCCAACAAGATAGCGCCAAACATATCATTCGCATTGCCGTAATGCTTCCTCTATACGCAGACGCATTAAAACGAGATAAAAATATAGATCGTTTTTTTGATTTTTATGCTGGCAGCTTATTAGCAATCAATGAAGTGCAAGCAACAGGGCAGGGGATTGAAGTCTTTACCTACGATGTTAATAAAACAGCAAGAGCCACCCAACTTATCATGCAAGATACGACTTGGCAAAAAGTAGATGCTATCATTGGACCTGTATACCCACAACAAGTTAGTGTGGCTAGTCAGTTTGCACAACAAGATAGCACTTGGCTCTTAGTACCTTTCTTACCCGCCTTACACGAGGTCAGCACAAACCCTTTTATATTGAAGTTCAACCCTTCCTTTGAGATTGCTGCTCAACAACTAGCACATTATCTCGCGACCTTAGATAATGAAGTAAATTGCGTAGTCTTTGAGACAAAAGAATCAGAAAAAATACCTACTAGTATTATGCAATTACACAAAGCACTAAAGACGAACAAAGTACCTACCACTACTGCTACAATCCGTCAAATATTAACTGACTCTTTAGACGGTGTATTTGTAGAAGGCATCGAAAATATAGTAATTTTCAATACGGAAAATTACAACAACCTGCATGCTCTCATCCCACATCTTGAACAAGCATCTAAACAATATCATATAACCCTGTATTCTCAATACTCATGGTCTGAAGAAACTATTTCATTACCACAAATTTATACTTGTGCGTTTAATGACAGCATCCAAGTACCAGCACAATATATCCTTAATTTTCAAGAATACTTCGGACATGAATTAAGCACAAAACTCCCTCGTTATGATCTACTTGGCTATGATTTGACTTTGCACCTTTTACACATGTTACAACAAGCACATATCACAGGTAGCAACACATTGCCTATAGACATCATCTGGAACGGCACCTTAACTAACATTCAATACAAAAAAGTTGCGCCACAAGGTGGATACGAAAATCAAACCATACACATCATTCGCAAATGAGAAATAACCGATTAATATTACTACTGTCATTTCTCTTGATCTGCTGTGCTAGTTTGGCACAACCGCGCCTACGCTTCCCCGAAGTGTATGTGGGCGCTCAAGTTGGTGCGATGGCATCAACAATGATTTTTAAGCCAACAATCCAAGGTGTTGGCCTATCAAACATCTTAATCACCCCAAACGCCGGATTAGTCTTTCGTTATGCAGGTCACAAAGTATGCGCTGTTCAAGTCGAACTTAATTACAAGCAACGAGGTTGGAAAGAGGTGCTTGATAATGTAAATTATACCCGCCAACTAGATTACATTGAACTCCCTCTCCTTATGCACCTATATTTTGGAGGAAAGCATGTACGAGGTTTTCTCAATCTAGGGCCACAAATTGGTTATTGCATTCGCGACATCGCTACTGGCAATCCCAATCCTCAATATAAGTACCAATATACCAAAATCCAAAAACCATTTGATTGGGGATTAGCTGGCGGCTTAGGCATGTACTATCGACACGAAAAGGTGGGGTTATTTCAAATCGAAGCACGAGGCAACTATAGTTTCGGTAGTATCTTCAACAATCGCAAAACAGATTATTTCCAATTTGCTAATGCAGTAAATATAAGCGTCAATTTTGCGTATATGTGGCAAATCAAAATTAAGTAAATTCAGAAAAAACCTAAAATATATGGGAACTATTATTTCTTTAGCAAATCAAAAAGGTGGCGTGGGAAAAACCACTACATCTATCAACCTAGCTGCTGCATTAGCGCAACAGGGTAAACAAGTTTTATTGGTGGATGCAGATCCACAAGCTAACACCTCCTCTGGCCTTGGCGTCGATATTCAACAAGTGGAGAACACTGTATACGAGTGTCTTATCAATAACATAGATCCTACAACAGCTGTTCTACCAACTACAACTGACAATCTATTTATCATACCTTCACATATTGATTTGGTAGGGGCAGAAATTGAGATGTTGAGCATGGACAATCGAGAAAATATTCTAAAGAATGTTCTCAAACCTCTTAAAGAGTCCTACGACTACATCCTTATAGATTGTTCACCATCTCTAGGATTAATCACCATCAACGCACTTACTGCGAGCGATAGCATCATCATCCCAGTCCAATGCGAATTCTTTGCACTAGAGGGGATCGCAAAACTACTTAATACTATCAAAATCATCAAATCAAACCTTAACCCAAGGTTGCGTATCGAAGGATTTCTGCTGACAATGTATGATGCACGCCTACGCCTTTCGGCTCAAGTACATGACGAGGTACGTCGTCATTTTGGAGACCTTGTCTTCAACACAGTCATCTCACGCAATGTACGCCTCAGCGAAGCTCCTAGCCATGGCATGTCTGTATTGGAATATGACCGCAGCAGCAAAGGTGCTAAAAATTATATGAATCTAGCAAAAGAACTTATCAGAAGACATCAATCATGAAAAAAACACTTGGTTTAGGAAGAGGGCTAGATGCTCTTATTGACACCACTCATATTGCTACTGCAGGATCCTCATCTATCAGCGAGATCGCATTAAGTAAAATATATGCCAATCCTGACCAACCTCGTCACACATTTGACGAAGAGGCTCTAAATGAACTTGCGCAATCTATCAGCGAACATGGAGTGATATCACCTATCACCTTGCGCAAAGACAGCAATGGACAATATATGATCATTGCTGGTGAGCGTCGTTTTCGTGCGGCTAAAATAGCAGGACTAACATCTATTCCTGCATACATACGCACTGCAAAAGACGAACAAGTAATGGAATGGGCACTCATCGAAAACATCCAACGTGAAGATCTTGATGCTATAGAGATAGCATTAGCATATCAACGACTTATGGATGAATATAACCTTACACAAGAGCGCATGTCCGAACGCGTGGGAAAAAAACGAGCAACCGTAGCTAACTATTTGCGTTTATTAAAGTTACCTGCTGAAATTCAACTTGGAATTAAAGAAAAAAAAATAGATATGGGACACGCTCGAGCCATCTTGGGTTCTCCATCGCCCGAACAGCAACTCTATATCTACAAAAAAATACTCCAACAAGGTTTGTCTGTTAGAAAAGTAGAGGAATTGGTCGGCGCTACCAAATCAAGAACTTCCGTTAAGGCCAAAGAAAGTTCCTATACACAACAGCAAGATATTTTATCTAAGGCATTACAATTGACCGTTAGAATCACAAATAACAAAATAACTATCTCCTTCCATAACGAAGAAGAATTAAAGGGAATTATTAATCGATTGATTTGAAACGAATTTTCCTATACATAGTGTCCTTGATGCTATCATCTGTGGTACTTGCATCGGCAGAGATTTCTCCTGTCGATTCTCTTCCTAATGAAAATAGCATCATATCAACAACTCCCCACCAAAAAACATATAAAGTTGACACTACACTCTTGTCTCAAAAAGAAATTGATCGACTTTTTTGGAAACCGGATCCTATGAGATCGGTATGGTTAGGCGCAATTGTTCCTGGACTCGGACAAATCTACAATCGCAGCTATTGGAAACTACCCATCGTATATGGTGGACTTATGGGATGCGTATATGCCATCACATGGACAACCA
This sequence comes from Paludibacteraceae bacterium, assembly GCA_045532735.1. Classification (GTDB taxonomy): domain Bacteria; phylum Bacteroidota; class Bacteroidia; order Bacteroidales; family Paludibacteraceae; genus Colicola. Next base: position 48,555 of record JAZSGL010000093.1, read on the forward strand.
ATGAATATAACGGCTACAAAAATGCATACCGGGATATATACTTCGATATACGTGATGGCAAAGTAAGCAACGATCCTAGCAAATCATACATCGCAATTCTCCCCGAAGGATATACCATTGACAGAATGGGTGGAGTCTCAGCATATCGAAACCGATTAAAAGAATGGCAAAGTAGTTCACGCCGTAACCGCGATTTAGCCATTGCAGCTACCGCAATCGTATATGCTTTGACCCTTATTGACGCATATGTTGATGCGCAGTTGTTTGACTTTGATATCTCAAACGACCTATCACTCAATGTATACCCAGAACTGTACTACGATTTACAGAATCAACATTCAGCCGAAGTAAAACTAGCAATCACATTTTAATGAAACGACTTCTATTCATATTTTTAATACCAATATCTACTCTCCTTGTAGCACAAGATGCTATTCCTGTAGATACTACTATTTTCTTTGACCAATATCTTTCATGGATTGACACATCGCATTGCCAATCCGATACACTCATAACCGAACTACCCGACTCTATCTATAAACAACGACTACAAGCTCTACCATTACTCATCGAAGTCCCCTACAATGAGGTTGTAAGAAGATATATCTTGAGATACATCAAACATAGCCCAAGACAATTAGCATCCCTACAACGCAAAGCTGAGTATTATTTCCCCATATTTGAAGACATTATATCTAAGCACGAACTGCCTTATGAATTGTGCTACCTCTCAATCGTAGAATCAGCCCTTAATCCACACGCTAGGTCCTACGTAGGTGCTACTGGATTATGGCAATTTATGCCATCTACAGGAAAAAGATACGGACTTGAAATTAATTCACTTGTAGATGAACGCATGGATCCTATTCGTTCCACTGAAGCGGCCTGTAGCTTTTTGAGTGACCTATATAAGATCTTTGGTGATTGGAATCTAGCTATCGCCGCATATAATTGTGGACCAGGAAATGTTAACAAAGCCATACACCGCGCACAAGGCAAGAGAGATTTCTGGAGTATCTACCCCTTCCTGCCCAAAGAAACTCGCGGATATCTTCCTATTTTCATTGCAGTCGTTTATGCTATGAATTATGCACAATTACATGGAATTTGTCCCGCAGAACCGCTACTAACCATGGCCTCTGACACCATTATCACTACACAACGACAACATCTCAAGCAGATTGCCGAAAATCTGCACATCCCACTTACAGAACTCCGCCGCCTAAATCCACAATATCCACGCGACGTTATTCCAGGGGGGAAAGAGTACGCCATCTGTCTACCTATTGAAAAGACAGGCGAGTATATTGATAACCAGGAAACTATACTAGCATATCAAGCCGATGAATTAATAAACAATCGTCGAGCGGAGATAGAACTCCTTCACCGCACTTCCGTAGAAGGCGGATATTCCATTAATGGAGTCACATACTACAAAATCAAATCTGGCGACACACTAGGAGGTATTGCCAAAAAATTTCGAGTTAGCGTCAAGCAACTCAAAGCATGGAACGGACTTTCTTCGGACAATATAAGGGCTGGAAAAACACTCAAAATAGGGAAATAATTAGACATGAAGCCTACCAAAGTATATTATTCTATCGCTGAAGTACGAAAAGAGACAGATTTACCTGCCTCTACATTGCGATATTGGGAAGATCAATTTGAACAACTAGCACCGTACAAAGACAACAGCGGGAATAGATATTATACACTAAAAGACATTGAACTTATCAAACAAATCAAATATATTCGTAATGAACTGCATATCACACGTATTCAAGCTATCAAAAATCAACTCCAAAATGATTCAAAAAAGATTGACATGCGGCAACGTGTTAGCGAGATTCTACAACAAATAAGAACGGAACTGGTAGAAATTAGAGCAAATTTATAACAATTATACATAAATGTTTGCAAATAGGTGTTTTTTTTATTAACTTTGCAGCAGAATTATTCAATATGCTAAAAAATCCCCATCATACATTCTATTTTACAATGTTGCTAATCGCAACTTTTCTTGGATCATGCCAAAAACAACCTCAAAAAGTAAGACATTTACATGAAAAAACAGTGGATTCCACAATGCTAGCGCAAATGCAAATCAACATTCACTTGGCGGATGCAGCAGATAAAGTTTGTAGGGAATTCGTACAAAATGACTCCGTGACATACGCAATGGATGATTTTGGCTTCTGGTACGCAAAAACCATTTCTACTACCTCTGACTCCATACAACAGGGACAAGAGATTCCATTGCATATCCAAATTATTGAAATCGGAGGAACACTCATATCGGACATTAAACATCATTATGTAATGGGAAGTGGAGAATTACCTACTGCTATTACCCGCTCACTTAGAATGATGTGTATAGGCGAACAAATGCAAATTGTTGCACCATGGTACACCGCCTATGGGGTAGAAGGAACATCTCTAATCAAACCGTATAGCAATCTATTTATAATAATTACAATAGAACAATGAAAACAAAAATAATACTTACTGCCGTTATCGCACTTTTATTGGCAGCGTGCCGAAACAACAATGTCTATTCTGACCTTCTAAAAGCAGAGCGTCAGTTAATTGAATCCTACATCCAACGCCAAGGCATCCAAGTCTGGGATACACTTCCTGCCGACAACGAGTGGGGAGAAAAGGTTTATTATCGAGTTCCCGATGCCGATAATTTCTATTTCCACCTTGTGGCTATCGGTGACACCTCTCTTAAGGAGGTCAAAAGTGGCGACATAGTTTCTGTTCGTTTCAAACGATACACCCTCACTGAATATGCTGATACGCTTTATAATTGGACAACGCAAGACAACCCTAAACCCATCAGTTTTACATATTATGCTGATTACAATAGGGTTACTTCTGATCAGACATGTAAAGGATGGCTACTAGCTGTTAAATACATGAAATATCCCAAAGCGCAGTGTAAAATCATTTGCCCTAGCAAATTCGGATTTAGCGAAGAGAACAGCTCTGTCACACCATATGGTTATGACATCAAACGAACAGATCTTCAAATCAAATAATATCATATTATGGCACTTGTAAAAAGTATTTCAGGCATTCGTGGCACCATTGGTGGCCGCGTAGCAGAGGGCTTAAGCCCAGTAGATGTTGTACGTTTCACCGCAGCTTACGCTACACAACGTAAAGCGATGATTCCAGACAACAAGACAATCGTCGTTGGTCGTGATGCTCGTCTCTCAGGTGAGATGGTGGATCAATTGGTATGCGGTACCTTGATTGGTATGGGCTACGATGTAATCAACATTGGTTTAGCGACTACTCCAACTACCGAATTGGCAGTGACTGGCCTCAATGCAGCGGGTGGTATCATTCTCACCGCAAGTCACAACCCAAAACAATGGAACGCCCTCAAGCTCCTCAATGAGAAAGGTGAGTTCCTCAATGATCAAGAAGGTAAAGAGGTATTGGCGATCGCTGAGGCAGAGGACTTTAACTTTGCGGAAGTAGATGACCTCGGTCATATTACCCATCGCGATTATTTGCCTGACCACGTTCGCGATGTAATGGCACTCGAATTGGTGGACAAAGCGGCTATTGAAGCCAAGAATTATACTGTAGCTATCGACTGTGTCAACTCAATCGGTGGTGTGGCCATTCCTGCTATTCTCCGCGCATTGGGCGTAAAGAACATCATTGAGCTCAACTGCGAGCCAACAGGTCATTTCGCACACAATCCAGAGCCAATCCCACAAAACTTGACACAAATCTCTGATCTCATGCGTGAGGGCAAAGCAGATGTAGGTTTCGTAGTGGATCCTGATGTGGACCGCTTAGCAATCATCTGCGAGGATGGCGAAATGTTTGGCGAGGAGTACACACTCGTGTCTGTGGCAGACTACGTGCTTAGCCATACTCCAGGTAATACAGTGAGCAACATGTCATCTACACGCGCACTGAGCGACGTTACTGCAAAACACGGCGGTTCATATAGCGCAAGTGCTGTAGGCGAAGTGAATGTCACTACCGAGATGAAACGCACCAATGCTGTGATTGGTGGCGAGGGTAATGGTGGTGTGATCTACCCAGCTAGCCACTATGGTCGTGATGCTCTTGTAGGTATCGCACTCTTCCTCAGTAGTTTAGCGCAAAAAGGTTGCAAGGTGAGTGAGCTCCGCGCTACCTTCCCAGATTATTGCATTTCGAAGAATCGTATTGACCTCACTCCTGAGATCGACGTAGATAAAGTATTGGAAGCCGTGAAGGGGAAATTTGCTGGCGAACGTATCAATGACCGCGATGGTGTGAAGATTGACTTCGCTGATGGTTGGGTACACCTCCGCAAATCTAATACAGAGCCTATCATCCGCGTTTATTCTGAGGCTGCTACCATGGAAGAGGCAGATGAATTGGCCAAGAAAGTCATTGATGTAGTTTGGGCAGTCGTAGGCTAATGGAGATACTGATTACAAACGATGATGGCTGGGGAGCCAAAGGTATTCTCACCCTCGCACGCATCTTGACCCAACTGGGGCACGTGACAGTCGTTGCCCCAGATGGGCCACGTAGCGGCATGAGTAATGCTATTACCGTCCAACAACCCATGTATCTCCGTCCGCTCAATGACCCTAATTGGGGCACAGAAGAGTGGCAACAGAATACTACTGTTTACACCACCAATGGCACACCCAGCGATTGCGTAAAATTGGCATTAGACATTCTCTTTGAGGGCGACCCTAGCCGTATCAACTTACTTGCTAGTGGTATTAACCATGGCTCCAATGCAGCAATCAATGTCATCTATTCAGGTACCATGGGAGCGGTCTTTGTAGGAGCAGAGCATGGTATTCCATCTATTGGTTATTCTATCGACGACCACTCGATGGATGCTGATTTCAATTATTTCGAACCTTATATCCTCGAACTCACCCGACACCTCATCGAAGAGGGCATGCCATATGGCGTTTGCTATAATATTAATGCGCCTGTAGGAGTACTCAAAGGAGTGCGTTGGACACGCCAATGCCGCGGATTCTGGCAGAAGGAGATGGAAGAGCGTATCAATGAAAAAGGAGAGAAATACTATTGGCTCGCTGGAGAATTTGTGAACATGGAGCCCGAAGTAGAGGGAACTGATATTTGGGCTATGAACAATCATTACATCAGCGTACATCCTTGCACTATAGATCAAACCGCCTACGAAGAAATATGATAAATATTGGATTGGTATCCTACTAGGGCTAATTTTACCAGCCCTAGTAGGATATATTTATATCGAGCGCTTCAATTTGTGGTATACATTTCAAGCGTTTGATATGAACTTGATGGGAGGAATAATAAGCAGGATCCTGCAAGTGGGCATATTCCCTAACTTGGCATTGTTGTTTGTATTTTATACCCTTGAAATGTGGCGCCTAGCCAAAGGAATACTCCTTGCTGCACTCCCCTACTTCATCGCCAGCATCGTATTTATGACATAACCACACTACACCATTCTTCACTATATTGCACAACATGAAATATTTTCTCATAGCTGGCGAAGCATCAGGCGACCTGCACGCATCCAACCTCATGAAAGCATTGCGCTCCAAAGACACCGAAGCTACATTTGTTGGCTTAGGTGGCGACAAGATGCGCGATGAAGGGTGTGATATTCGAGTAAATTTCCGCGATATGGCGTATATGGGTTTTGTAGCTGTATTGCAGAATCTTGATAAAATCAAACGTAATTTTCGCATTGCAAAACAATCGCTTTTGGAACAAAAGCCAGATGTACTCATTCTAATTGACTACCCTTCTTTCAACCTAAAGATAGCGAAGTTCTGCAAGAAGCATTTACCAGAAACACGCATCATCTACTATATCCCCCCAAAAATTTGGGCATGGAAGAAATGGCGTGTACATTCTATTGCCAAATATTGCGACGAGATATTGGGTATCTTCCCTTTCGAACCCGCTTTCTATGCCCAGTTTGGCTACAAATGCCACTATGTCGGCAACCCCACTGCCGACTCCATCCGCACCTTCAATACTACACTACACCACACTACCCAACACTACACCCTCCATCGCTATTCTCCCAGGTTCACGACCCAGCGAGATAACCCATTGTTTACCTACCATGCTAGAGGCAACAAGAGAAGTTGTTAAAGATAAATACCAAATCATCGTCGCCGCTGCTCCTGGTATCGATGATTCTTTCTACCTACCTTACCTTAATAAAAACGAAATGCTAACGCGCAACCCTTACGCTACCCTTGCGCAAGCCAAGGCAGCTATTGTTAATTCTGGGACTGCCACACTTGAAACGGCCCTTATCGGATGCCCACAAACGGCAGTTTACCATGTAACGGGAAGCAAATATCTTGAAAAGATTTTACGACCAATCATGTTTAGCATACCACATTTTACTTTGGTAAATATCATCCCTAAACAAGAGATTATCCAAGAACTGGTTGCTAGTAGATTTACAAAAGAAAACGTCGCTCATGAATTAGAGCGACTACTTAACGACGAGCACTATCGACAAACTATGCTCGGTAACTACAAACATCTTTGGAGTATTCTCGGCAACCAATCTGCTGCTGAGACTGCAGCTGAGTATATTATCTCAACTCGCTAACTAAAATATCGTCAGAAGTATTGGCCTCGCACATCTGCAAATAACGTTGCCAAAATTCTTTCATCTCTTGAGGTGTATGCTGCAAAAACTCCTCTGTTCCATGAGTTGAAATACGATCTATTACCATTTCCACGGTGATCATACGGATATCCATCGCAGGCACAAAAGTCTCATCTTCTGCTTGTTCTATAAATACACGACGAATAATATTTGTTTCTTCCAATCTGCTCAATAATTGCTGTACCAAGCGAATAGGCAATTGGTTTTGTTCTGCCATCTGATGAGCTGTCTGTGGCAATTCTGCCTTTTCGAAGCGACGAACAATCACAGATAGTAAATACAACATTACATAATCTTTATAACGGCGTGAAATAGCCTCTAAATCCTTCTCATACGCAAACATCTCATTGTTTTGAATTGCAAATGCTAACTCGGCTCCCACTAGCAACAACCAGCACGCAATATGTAACCAGATCAGTGTCAATGGGATTGCAGAAAAGGCACCATATACCACGCTCATACGAGTGAACAAAACTACCAAATAAACACTAAACATTTGCACCACTTGAAACAGCACACCCATCAACACACCTGGTATCACTGCCGAAAGAAAACGAACCTTTGTATTGGGGATAGCAATAAAAATCCATGTGAATACACCCGAAGCTACCACAAAAGGTACCAAACGAAATAGTAAGCGGCGAATGGGTTCAATTGCCTGCCAAACTGGAGATAATGCCGCAGTGGAATTGAAGAAAATAGATATACCCGACGTCAAGATAATCATAATAGGCACTAACAACAATACTACCATGTAATTAGTTAACCGTCTTCCAAAAGAGCGTGATTGCTTCACATTCCATATTGTGTTGAACGACCGTTCCAGCATATTAAAAAATGCATATACAGCCCAAATCAAGACAATCAAACCTATACCGAGGAACAACCCATCACGTGCACTTTCTAAATAACGTTCCACCCACTCAATAATTATCGGTGCAATATTGGCTTCTGCTAAGAAACTTGTTGAAAGGCGCTCTTTTATCAATTCTTCAAATCCAAAACCACGTGCAATGGCAAAAACGCCGGCAACCATAGGTACGAAAGCAAACAACAACGAGAACGACAACGAATTCGCACGAACATTCAACGCTTTATCCTTAAAACTGCGTCCCACCAGTATAAGCGTTTGCAGAACCCTATACCCAAAGCGCTTCTTTGGATCAGGCGTAGTTACATGAGGTTGACGCCAAAGATCGTACTGAATAAACTCGCGTAGTTTTTGAACTCGTTGCTTCATTTTTGCGTTAAAATAAGAAAGAAAATTTATTTCGTCAAGACTTTTACTGCCTCAATAGTTATATCATCGTCCCGTTCAAAGAGCGGGAAAAAGCCTTCATCGTTCAATATATTGCGAACGATATAAGCGTTTACCAATCGTACCAACAATGGTTTAGACTTTGCCAACTGTTCCAAATTAGGCTCCACACCTTTCTCCTTTGCGAAAGCCACGAATTCAGGTACCCAATTGGAATTCAACAAATGCTTTTCTAGCGATTGCCAATCCTTATATTGGTTCAGCTCATTGCGATGACGATCAGTATATTGATAGGCAAACTGATATGTGTATGCGCGATTGACAACAACATTGAAATATGGAGTGTACAGCATAGTATCACGTCCGACAAATACATCAGGCATAATACCTCCTCCACCTCTCACAACACGCCCTTTCTTTGTATAATACACGGTTGAATCGGTTATTTGTATACTATCTGCCGAATAAAACTCACCATGCTCAAAACGATTAATCAAGTCCATTGCGTAATCCTCACCCTCACCCATCTTGTATGGTTTTTGGATAGAACGTCCCGACGGTGTGTAATAACGCGCCACAGTCAAACGCACTGCACTGCCATCAGCAAATGGTAATTGTTGTTGTACCAGTCCCTTCCCGAATGAGCGACGACCCACAATGACTGCACGATCGTTATCCTGCATCGCTCCAGCGAAAATTTCGCTAGCTGAGGCTGAGAAATTATCGATCAACACCACTAGTGAATCACGTTGGAATCGACCAGATCCATTAGCTCTCGCCTCATAGCGCGGATAAGCACGACCTTCGGAATAGACTATCAAATCACCTTTGCTAAGAAACTCATTTGCCATCTTAATGGCCTGATCCATATATCCACCTGAGTTCTCGCGCAAGTCTACAATATACGCATTAGCGCCTTGGCCTTTCAGCGACGCCATAGCAGAGATAAACTCATCATAAGTATTCTCACCAAAACGATTCACGCGCACAAAACCTATCTTCATGTCTTTCGCATCTCGCCTTTCGCCTTTAGCCTCAATAATGAACTTCGCATCTACAGAGTGCACAGGTATATCGCCACGGGTGATGGTGAAATCATATATCTCATCCGAACCACTGCGCTTCACGCCTATCTTCACTTCGGTGCCCTTTGGACCACGCAGCGCGTGCATCACTTTTTCATTGTTAATCGTCTTGCCGGTAAAATTAGAATCATTCACCATTACTATCTTGTCACCTGCCAGTACACCCATACCTTCGCAAGGGCCACCCGATATGACTGCCACAACTTGTACGGTATCATTTTGAATAGAGAACTGCACACCTATACCCGAAAATGAGGCAGAAAGCTCTGAATTTACCATTTCTAAATCCTCTTTGGGAATATAGGCAGAGTGAGGGTCAAGGCGCTTCACAAGCTCCATCATCACATCATCGGTGATACTATCTACATCGATTTTATCGACATAAGCTTGATCCATCAACTGCAACAATTGATCAATCTTTGATTCAGGTTGATGAAATAGTTGACCATTTTGAATAAAGAAACGTTGTGCATTCACCTTATTGGAAACAGCATTACCGATGAGAAAGCCCATCAGCAGACACACAATGGTCAGAGTTGGAAATAAATACTTTTTCATACAAATTTAGGTTAAAAAGTAAAGGTTAAAGGTTAGAAGTTGGAGAGTCTGGCATAAAATCTACTTGCACACCTGCACGTTCTAGCAGTTCTACGCCATCCATTATGCGGTATTTCTCACCATACACGACGCGTTTGATACCCGATTGAATGATAAGCTTTGCGCACTCCATACATGGCGAGGCTGTCACATATAGAGTTGCTCCGTCGCTACTGTTATGGCTACGTGCAACCTTGGTCAAAGCATTTGCTTCTGCGTGTAGAACATATGGCTTAGACACATTATTCTCGTCTTCGCAGATATTCTCAAAGCCACTTGGTGTTCCATTGTAGCCGTCTGAGATAATCATTTGGTCTTTTACTAAGATTGCGCCCACTTTGCGACGTACGCAATAACTGTTCTCTGACCATGTGCGCGCCATGCGCATATAGAGATAATCACGTTGAGTTTGTTTGTCCATATCGTGCAAATAAACTATATCCTTTAAACTATTAACTAATCAGTTCTCTTGCAAATTCAGGAATGTTTACACCATCAAAGGTGCCCGAAGTCATCATCAGGAGGGCTGTGTTCTCGTACTTGATGGAGCGAAGTCGTTGTTGCAATAGTTGGCTATCAGTAAACACTTCTACATTTTCTGTGCCAAAAGCCTTGCGTACCTCTTCGGCTGTGATTGGGGTCAAGCGTTTGTGCTCAATCACCTTTGGATTGAAGTACACCAATGCTATATCCGCCTGTGCCATACAACCCTCGTACTGAGGCAGGAAGTCTGCCATCAAACTGGAGAAAGTATGCAACTCCATAGCTGCTACCAATTGCTTCTCAGGGTAACGCTCGCGTACTGCATTCACAGTAGCACGCAGTTTGCTTGGGGAGTGTGCAAAATCTTTATATGCCACATTTGTGCCGATTTCATCGATCAGTTCCAGACGATTGCTTGCACCTGTAAAGGTTGAAATCTCGCGGTAGAAGTCTTCTGGCTTTACGCCTATCTGCTCGCATGCCAATGCTGCGGCTTGCAGGTTCTCCATATTGTGCTTTCCAAAGATTTTCATATTCACATTTCCTTGGTATGCCTCGTATGGGAGTTGCTTAATATCTTTTCGTGCTTGAGATGCTATCTCACACAAGTTTTTATCATGTTTGTAGTAGATGAATGTGCCATTTTCCTCGATTCCATCGACAAACTTACGGAAAGTATCCACATATCCATCAAAAGTAGGGAACACATTAATATGATCCCAAGCAATACCCGTCAGTATCGCCACATGAGGGTGATACCATAGGAATTTCGAGCGCAAGTCAAGCGGAGAAGTTAGGTACTCATCGCCCTCAAATACTGCATACTTAGCGGTATCCGACAGGCGAACCATGCGCTCGAAGCCCTCAATCTGAGCACCTACCATATAATCGGCTTCGATGCCCAAGTGTTGCAAGACATACAGAATCATGGAGGTGGTGCTTGTCTTGCCGTGGCTTCCACCTACTACGATGCGAATCTTATCTTTGGTCTGCTCATAGAGGTACTCAGGGAAAGAGTATATCTTAATGCCGAGTTCGCGTGCGCGCACCAACTCAGGATTATCTTCGCGCGCGTGCATACCTAAAATAATAGCATCAATATCGCTGGTTATCTTCTCTGGATGCCAGCCCATCTCCTCAGGCAGCAGACCTGCCTCCTGTAGATGTGTGCGAGCAGGGTCGAAGATCTCATCATCCGACCCTGTCACCACATATCCTGCTTTGGTAGCTACCGCCATGGCCAAATTGTGCATGGCGGCACCACCTATAGCTATAAAGTGTATTCTCATTACGCAAAGAGTTTGCCGAAGTCCTCGTGGCTGATCTCTTTCTCCTCGATCTTAGCTACGCCCTTGAGTGCAGCGTAGATCTTGTTCTCAGCTACGCGCTCAACGATACCGCGAAGTTGCTTCTCATCCTTGAGCATTTGCTCTGCATAGTTAGCCAAGTAGCTATCCTCTACGTGCATCAAACCGTATTGCATGAATTGCATGCGAGCTACCTCTTTAGCGTATGCCTCTACATCCTCTTTCTCTACTTGGATGTTGAAGTGCTTAGCCAATTGGTCTTTCGCCAAGTGCCAACGGAGCTCGTCCACCATTGCTGGGAAGTCTTTCTCCAACTCCTCGTCGGTCATCTTCTCGTTGGTAGCTTTCACCCAGCGTTTCAAGAATG
>JAZSGL010000033.1:0-3640 GCA_045532735.1 Paludibacteraceae bacterium
CAGTTCTGTTCGCTGATAGTGAACTACGATATGCCTTGGAATCCACAACGCATAGAGCAGCGTATTGGTCGTTGCCACCGCTACGGACAGAAATTCGATGTCGTGGTCATCAACTTCCTCAATAAGGCAAACGCTGCAGACATACGCGTATATGAACTGCTCGACCAGAAGTTCCAGCTGTTTAGCGGAGTCTTTGGCGCAAGCGATGAAGTGCTGGGTAGCATAGGCAACGGTCTGGACTTCGAGAAGCGCATTGCTCAGATATACAACGAGTGCCGTACCACTGCCGAAATTGAGGAGGCTTTTGATGCACTCCAAGCGGAGTTGCAAGCCGAGATCTCGGATAAGATGCTCAAGGCTCGTAGCACTCTGCTTGAGAACTTTGACGAGTCTGTCCAGGAGAAGTTGCGTTTCAACCTTGCGCAGAGTCTTAACAACCTCGATCTTTTCGAGAAACGATTGTGGATGCTGGTGTCGCACGCGCTATGTGGCGATGCGGAGTTTGACAACGAGCACTACCGCTTTACACTTAACAACGGCTCTCTGTTCGATGGTCACTATTTTATGACCTCCGAGCGCGAAACAAAGAGCAGCACAACACTCCCAGATAATGCGCAACCGTTCCGCGTAGGCTGCCCGCTGGCACAAGCCATCATTGGGGATTATATCAATGCAGAGACTCCATGTTCGGAGGTCGTGTTCGACTACTCTGGCAGTGATGGAAAGACTGCATTGCTGGAAGAGTTGGCTGGCAAGAGTGGCTGGATGCGCGTGGAGAAGGTTTCTATCGATTCGTTTGAGCAAGAAGACCACCTACTGCTATCGTGCTTTACAGAGGATGGCAAAGAGGTCTATTCCGATGTTGTCGAGCGAATGTTGTTACAACCTGCCGAGACCTTGGGCGCAGCAACCATCCCTGCAACAGAGCATACTCGTTTAGCCGAGCGTGTAACAACACTGCGTGGTGCTGTTATGGAGCAGAACGCACTTCGCAACGAGGTGTTCTTTGAGGAGGAGATGGATAAGCTCGATACATGGGCTGGCGACATGAAGGTCGCCTTGGAACGAGAGATTAAAGACCTCGATGCTGAGATTAAATTGCGTAAGAGCAACGCCAAGAAACTTGCACACTTGGCAGAGAAGGTTGCCGAGCATCGTATCATCAAGGAGTTGGAGAGCAAGCGAGCCGAGAGACGTCAGAACTTGTACGAAGCACAAGACGAGGTGGATGCCCGCAAGGAAACCTTGCTCACCAAGGTAGAGCGTATGCTCGAACAGAAGATTGAGCAAACAGAGTTGTTTACAATTAAATGGAGAGTGAAATAATGAAGTGGATGAAGAGACATATTACATTATTGGTCGTCATCATTATTATCTTTGCGTTAGTGTTGCCAATAGGCATCAATGCGCTATACTTTATTGATACGGATTGTGAGATTTTACACAAGCCCTCTGAATGGACAACATTTTGGGGTAGTTATCTGGGTGCAATTATTAGTGCTGCTGTTGCGTTTATAATACTTCAGATTCAGCGAGATGATAATGAACGGCAGATTAAAGATGCGCAAAAAGATAACGAAACTCAAAATAAGGCTAATCGTAATCTTCAGATAAATACGCTGAAATATCAACAAGAACAAGTACGCTTGAACAATTTTATTGCGGTATCATCTAAACTAATAGCATCTATCAATCCAATGGATGTAAAGACTTTATGCAAGCAATTACGACAAGATAATGTGCCGCAGATAGAACATGATTTACTTACATGCTTGAATAGTATAACAAGTATACAACAAGAGTTTTGCCTGCATTTATCTGACAAGGATGGTAGACAGAAGAGACTCGGAACAGATTCAAATAAGATAATTGCCCGCTATACAGATGCATTATGCGACATACAAAATCTTTTAACACTTGTCTCGGTTAGTGGTATTCCGATGACCCACGATATACTTAAGGCGTATGCACAAAGTCCAGAGAACAAGCGAATGTCAGCTAATCTAAAAACTGCGATTATAAACTATACACCTGCTCAGATTGAGAATATGAAATTGGAGTGGATGTGGGAGGGAATCGCACTTTCTCTTCTTGATTTAGTCCAAAATGAATCGACAAACTTGTATAACATTATCGATGATTATGTTTCAGAAGAGCGTACAAGAATAGATAATATATTAACAGAAGGAATATAAACGATATGGCACAAGATAGAAAATTACAGAAGTTAGAACTTACCTGGGTGGGTAAGTATGATGAACAGCAGCCGTTAGAGCCGAGGATTTTGATTGAGAATCCCGAATACTCGTATGGCGAGGTGGAAACGGGTGTGTTGCCTAATGGCAAACCTTGGAAGGGAAATATGCTTATCCATGGAGATAATCTGCTTGTTCTGAAAGCTCTCGAACAAGACTATGCGGGTTGTGTCAAGTGTATCTATATAGACCCGCCTTACAATACGGGTAATGCCTTCGAGCACTATGATGATGGCATACAACATTCTATTTGGCTGTCATTAATGCGTGAGCGTTTAGTGCTGCTTAGAAGTTTATTATCAGAAGATGGTTCTATATGGATTTCAATAGATGATGATGAGCAAGCATACCTAAAAGTGTTAATGGATGAGATATTTGGTCGCCAAAACTTTGTAAACAATGTAATTTGGGAAAAGAAGTATTCTCCATCGAATGATGCGAAATGGTTATCTGACAGCCATGACTTTGTAATGATATATGCCAAGAACAAAAATATATGGCGTCCTAATTTATTGCCTCGTTCAGAGGAAATGAATAGCCGTTATAAGAATCCAGATAATGACCCTAGAGGTCGCTGGAAAGCTGGCGATTGTTCGGTAAAGACCTACTCAGCATCAGCGGATTATCCTATAACTACACCAAGTGGCAGAGTGGTTAATCCTCCTGCAGGATATTGCTGGAGATTTTCAAAAGAGAAGTTTGCAGAGCTAATAGCAGATAATAGAATATGGTTTGGGGAAGATGGTAATAATGTCCCTGCAGTAAAACGTTTTTTGACAGAAGTTAAAGCTGGTGCTACAGCAATGACTATTTGGAAATATACAGAAGTCGGGCACAATCAAGATGCAAAGAAGGAGGTAAAACAGTTTAACTCAGAATCAGTATTTGCAACCCCCAAGCCTGAGCGTTTGATAGAGCGAGTACTTACCCTTGGCAGCAATGAGGGCGATATTGTCCTAGATAGCTTCCTTGGCTCTGGTACAACAGCGGCAGTGGCTCAAAAGATGGGGCGCAGATATATTGGTGTGGAGATGGGTAATCACGCCTATACACATTGTGCTGTCCGCTTAAAGAAGGTAATTGATGGTACAGACCAGGGTGGCATTAGCAAAGCTCAGAACTGGAAGGGTGGCGGAGGTTTCCGCTTCTACGAGTTAGCACCGAGCCTTTTGAAGGAGGATAAGTTTGGCAACCTTGTAATCAACAAGGAGTACAATGCTGATATGTTGGCTGCTGCAATGGCAAAGCAGGAGGGCTTTACTTACGAACCATCTGCGGAGCACTATTGGAAGCAGGGATATTCGCACGAGAGCGACTACATCTATACCACCACGCAGTTTATGACCGTGGAGGGCTTGACTGCCATAGCAGAGCAAATGAAGGAG
>JAZSGL010000032.1:0-2745 GCA_045532735.1 Paludibacteraceae bacterium
CAACGCATGCCTAAGGACCCAACTGTAGCTTTCGCTCACCCAGCGGACGCTCCTTATCATAGCGTTTGTACCATCGGTACCCACGACATGAACCCTGTTCGTGCTTGGTGGGAGGAGGACCGCCAAGTCACTCAGAAGTTCTACAACGAACAGATGGGCTGGTGGGGTGAAGCTCCACAGGAGATGTCACCAGAAATCGCCGAATTCATCGTTAATCAGCACATGTATAGCCCTGCTATGTGGGTGATTCTTCCATTGCAAGACTGGTTTGCTATTGATGGTGATATTCGTTTGGCTGACCAACACGCTGAGCGTATCAATTTGCCTTCTAACCCAGAGCATTTCTGGAACTACCGCATGCACCTCACCCTCGAGGACTTGCTCAAGAAGGACGCTTTCAACGCTCACGTGAAATCCCTCACGCAAGTGAGATAATCTTTGCCTATTTCCAATAGCCGCTTTGCGGCGTCCAATATCCAAAAAATAGAGTGTGTCCATCACGGCACACTCTATTTTTATTATACTCCTCTATTGCTACTTACGCCAAAGCGTAGCAATTCCATGTTTTACCGCGAAATCATCGGCTTCGTGCTGTGCAAATCCAAACTTCGTATCTCGGTTTCTAAATATCACTATTGGCAACAGAATTGTCACAACGGCTATCACTGGGAAACTGAGCGCAGGTGCCCACCAGTAGTAATGAGGCATATTGTAGTTGTTAGCTAGGTACCAGAGTGTGTAACTACCGATAGGCAACATCACAAACAAAGCCGACAGACAACCTGGACTATACCATGAACGCAATGATATATTGATTTTCAAACAATGCATCAGTACTTGTAACATCGTGAAGTACGACAAAAATACCACATACCACAGATGTTCATATACTACTATCCCTATTATGTATAGTGGATAAGCGCATAGCACATTTACAGTCAGTGCGCTCAGTTGGTTGAGGGGATATAGATGCGGTTCTTTCTTCTCTCCAAATAGCGCGATATTGTTGGCTACAGGAAAACCACCTGGGAAAATATATTCCTCAAACTGATGGAACAACAATGACATGTACAGCATGATACTTAGGCGTTGGAGAAGCGGAATACTATCTCCTTGAATGCCCAATAAAAATGCTAAACCTACAAACACTAAGCCGCCAATTGCCGCCCAGTAACGAGAATAAAATTGTAATGCTTTCATATTGATTTTGGATTAATTAAAATTCGCTGCAAAATTACTACCATTTTTTCAATAAGGAATAACACTATTTATGGAATATATATTCATATTCTACGATTTTTCTATTTTAATTTGGCAAATCCATACTTTTTATGTAATTTTGCAACGAATTTCAATCTCTATGAGCAAGTAAAACCCTTTCGTTCATCTCAGCGTACCTGCTAATCCTGCGGCGTATAATATGGCGCCTAATGCCAATTATTTGTCGCCTCGATTATTGGTGATTCAGGATATGCATGCTATCAATCTGCAAGATTTTCCTTTTGGATTGCCTATTCTGACGCAAGAATATCGGTTGATACGTGTTTTATCTGGTACGATGCACCTTACTATCAATCTTTGTCCATATTGCCTCACGGCTGGCACGATACTTATTTCTACTCCTAATAGTATTGTTGAGATAGGCGAGCGTACCGATGATTTCGACATGCTTTTAGTGGCGTTCAAAGACCTCTCGCTCACGGATTGGTACCCACACAACATCTTGCTCAATGTTAGCCAACCTCTTCTTGTGCGTATAGATATGTATATCCGTATGCTCCACGCTATTACACAAAATGCCGATTGGCAGGATGACACGGTGCGCCATATACTGATGGCGATGTTTAGTGATCTTCATGTCGACTCATCGGCGAAAGAGGTGTCTTCTCTTTCTTTTAGTGGGAGTAGTGGAATGTTATTTAGTCGTTTTCTGCAACTTTTGTCTGAGCAAGGGGATAAGCATCGTCGTATTTCTTTCTATGCTGACCAATTAGCAGTTACGCCTAATCATTTGTCTATGGTTATTAAATCTTGTTCTGGTCAAACGGTGATGGATTGGATTAATCGTCGAACGATTCAGCAGGCAAAAGTGCTTTTGCGTTATAGTGATGACCCTATTTATTCTATAGCGTGGCAATTAGGTTTCGAGAATGCTGCTTTCTTTTCTCAATTCTTTCGCCGTGCGACAGGTTTCTCACCTAAAACCTTCCGCTATCCCTTCGCTTCCAACCCGCTATCAACTACGTTACATATACGATAGATACACGATAGATATACGTTAGATACACGATAGATTACCCTATTCTTACCCTAGGAATACCGTATCTATCAACTACTTTCACTATTTCACTATAAAATCAAAATTTTACCCTCCAAAACTTGCAAATCTGCAAAACTTTCACTACCTTTGCACCCACAATTACTAATCCTTATCCCCTCTCTGGCATAGAGGACACACAAGCAATATAGACCTGTTATCTGACAGCGAGCAATGCGAGCGTTCCGACAGTGAAACGATCTAGCAGCGTAGCGTTCTAACAGCAAAGCGTTTGTAAAACGCAAGCGGTCTGTTCGGCTCGATTGCCGAACACGATGGCTAGAACCACTCTCTCTCATCCCTTCGACTCCATGTCGGGCAAACTCGGTTCCACCGATAAGATTATCATGCGCACCCGCAACGGTCGCACGCATGCTTATGTAGTCAAACATCCGTATAAAGGTCCTCTTGCACCCTCTCGCCAGAAG
>JAZSGL010000005.1:0-3104 GCA_045532735.1 Paludibacteraceae bacterium
CAAAATCTATCAACAAAAAGGAGAGGATGCGTCCATCCCCTCCGTCCTCCATCTTCTAACCACTGCGAGGAGGTCTTGTCATTTCCCGACAAGGCAGCCAACTTACGACTAATCTTTTTGGCAAAGAGTAGGGAACATCACCGTTCACGACCAACAAGTGTTATACTCCTTCTGGCTACGATTCCATTCTACGCCTCGTGATAGCGCGGGACCAATGTTTTACAATCCTTTTCTTCTTGTTACCCTTATGTGGGTCATACTATTGAGCATATATGCCACAAAGTTCTATCACTTTATCAATAAAAGTTTCAACGCCTGTTGTCGCATTCTCCTTGATGTGTTCATAACCCTCTGGGAAATGGTCATTATACGGGTCATAAGCTTCGCCATGGTTGATGATAAATCTTGGTATCTCTGGGTGTGCATATCTCACCAAACTTGCGGCTGGTTGGACAGTCAATGAAGTGCCAATAACCAAGAATATATCAGCATCTCGAACAACCTCTACAGCCTTATCAAATCCTGAAACATACTCGCCAAACCAAACGATATAGGGGCGAAGTTGCGAACCATCTGCCGCCTTATCTCCGATGCGAATAGGTACATCCAACGGCAACTCCTTAATGCAATCGGGATTGTTTCTATCATCTGATGAAGTAACCTTTGTCAACTCTCCGTGCAAGTGTATAACATTACTACTTCCTGCTCGCTCGTGAAGGTTATCGACATTCTGAGTGATGATTGTTACATCGTGCCACTTTTCAAGTTCGGCAATCAACTTATGGGCGTGGTTAGGTTCGACCTCTAAAAGTCGTTTGCGGCGCATATTATAGAACTCTAACACGGCCTCAGGGTCTTCGTTGAATCCAGCGGCGCTTGCAAGTCGTTTCCAATCATATTGCTTCCACAAACCATCCTTGTCGCGAAAAGTAGACAACCCACTCTCTGCGCTCATACCTGCGCCACTCAAAACAACTATATGCTGTCGCAGTGGCAACTTTTCCAATTCAGGTAAACGCTCGTATCTGTATCTATTCATCATATAACTTATATGACCGATTGTTACTTATACCATTAAAAGCACAACATTTGCCGAGTTCTCCTCGAATGTTATGTTAGACAATGCCACATACTCCAAAGCCTTTTCAAACTGCTTGAAACGCTGCGGATAGATATTCACACGCTTATCTGTTGTATTCACCTCGATACCACTTGGAATCTTCTCCTCAAGGTAGGCCACAACACCGGCAATTATCAGTGATGCAGGAGTGCCACACTCATAGGATAAACATACAATATCCTTGCGCATCGCCTCGATATGGAACTTTACGCTGATGGTTGGCATAAACACTCCGGGCTTATAGCTCACTTCAAGAGTCTTCTCATCAACGGCAGTAAACTTTGGGCGTATCTTGACCTCTTTCTCAATGAAGTCTGAGATCTCTTTGTAGGTTATTACTGCGTTCATATTATACAAGTATGTCGTGATTGCTATTAATACTTCTATGGCTTGTGCAGCGACATCGTGTAGCCACACTTGATGCACCTTGTACTTGACAGAGGTCTTGCTCCGGGATAAGCCTCTTCATACAAGAAATGGTAGTTGTCTCTCACATAATCGTGGTTGGGACATTTCAGTCCGCGAATCTCTTTTACCTTCTTCATAGCTTTATTATTGTTAGGTTAATTGCATAAATTTAATGATAATTTTCGATACTCGTATGCGCTATCACCAACAAAGCGTTACTTTTCTCTACTCATCAAGTTTCTTATACATTACTTTTGCTGCTACAAGATGCTTTAGGGCATTCAGCATTTGAAACTTGAAGTCATCCTCGGCAAGGTAATAAACCTCTGCAGCAGCCAAAATCACATCATTCAAAACATAGAGTTTTACGAGTTTAGCCTCTTTGTTTATCTCATGACACCTCTCCTTGACTTGTGCCATATTCTCTTCCGTTACATCCGTAAGGTTAGGCAGTGTCATAAAGAAGAAATGCTCATCTTCGGAGTTCCCCCAAAAGTGGATTGTATTCATCTGGAAACGGAAGGCGATGTGGCCATCCGAACTATCCTCGTCCAACATCTGGTATCGCTGGCTTGCGATAAACTCTTTCGCCAATTCAAATGTACTCATATCTGCAATTATTTAGTTAGCCACTTCGTCTTCCTCAATGCTATCGAGCATCTTCTGCAACTCTGCCTCAAGTTCTTCATCGGAACGATCCTCCGACGCTTCTGAACGCCCCATAACATCTTCTCCGTTTATTTTTTTATAGAACACGTGAGCGGCAGCCTCGAGAACACGGATAATATGCTCCAATAGCTCAGCTAAATTGTCGGTGGATGTAAGACGATGCTCATAAATCGCCCAAGCAGCATTCTCATACATAATACAGACCTTCGCATATTTCAGCATCAAGCCCGTCTCGTGCATCGCATCCAATACTGCAACACGATTCTCGTCTGTTACTTCAAACAAGTTAGGAATAACAATGCGCAAGAACTGCTCGTCGTCATCATCAGGCATGTATAGGTAATTCATATCTTCGTACTTGAATACAAATCCTACATCTCCAAGTTCGATAGGCTCGAAGCCCATTGCCTTCAATTGGTCAAGTATAATCTCTTTCTGGTTCATAATATTATTTTGTTATGTTGTTTATTACATAGAGTGTCGTATCATCGAATATCTCTCAACTATTTGACAAAACCTATTCGAGGTCGTTCGGGCTTTTTGCCCGAGGATATTAAGCGCGTCGTGCTGCTTGCAGCCTCGGGCAGGAGTGCTTGCAGGATTGCCAAAATGTTGAGCCTTACGCGCTCTACTGTGAAGAACCGCATCTGCGCTGCCAAAAGGATGGCCGAGAAATAGGGTAGCAGAAATTTCGGTGGATAGAATCAATAATCTATTTCTAATTTTCAAGAACAATTGCATATAATACGCACAAAAGGTAACTTTAAATTAAATATTGCACCATAAAAAAGAAATTCAATGTAGGTTCGATTGTTTTAAGGAAAAAGTGCGAGGTATGTTTACACCGCCGGGCGCCAACAATGCTTGCCATTCGCATCCCGCGCGCTGCAAGCTGCGCCTGCATTTT
>JAZSGL010000064.1:0-47159 GCA_045532735.1 Paludibacteraceae bacterium
TAAGCCAAATAATCTACTGGGCAGAGGTCGTTGATACCTACGATCTCGATGTCATTGCGTTTCATAGCTGCACGGAAAACGAAGCGTCCGATACGGCCAAAACCATTGATACCTACTTTTGTCATTGTTGTAAAAGTTTTAAAAAATTAATATTAATTTTGTTTCTTTTGTTCTGTTTTTGAAAGTCCTTCCATTTAGGGAGTAGTTTTAGGTAAGCCCCCACTTTCTCAAAATCGGTGCAAAATTACAGAAAATAAATGAAACATGCAAATTTTTTATATATTTGCTATTTTTGTTTTACAAAAAGGTATATTTTTTTGTCATTTTCGCCCGAAGTCTGCTGGAATCTCACCCCATTGTTCCGTCTCCCATTTGTAAATCGCTGTTGTCCACGTATTTTCGTGCAGCCATTTTTCAGCTGCACGCACCGCAAACAAGAGGTCTTGATTCTTATTACTCCATTCCAATTTTGTTTTACACTGCTTTTGTCTTACCCACGAAATGGCAGTCTTGCTATCCGAATACAATGCCCAATTCAGTTTCTCTCTTTTCAAATATGCCAATCCCAACACCAAAGCCAAAAACTCGCCTATATTATTCGTGCCGTCCACATACGGACCGCGATGAAAAACTTGCGTTCCTGTATCCGCAATCACTCCACGAAACTCCATCATCCCTGGATTACCGGAGCATGCGGCATCCACTGCCAATGCTGGCAGTTTCACACCTTGTTGCAGCATCTCTTCTGGAGAAATAGTCCCTCTGACAATTGATGCGGTTTGTTCATTTTCTACTGAACGATCAAACGAAATATACTTCTCGAAGTCTTCAGTGAAGGCTTTTTCTGCCTCAGTTCGAGTAGCAAAACCTTTGTATTTGGCGGCAACACCCTTCACCTGCGCCTCACAAGCAGCCCACGAGTCGTATATTCCCGCCTCGCGACCTTGCCACACTACATAAAATTTCGCTTTTTGCTTTGCCATGTAAGAAAAATGCACTACCTTTGCAGAAAATTTGTAGTCTCATCGGGAATCGAACCCGAATCTAAGTCTTAGGAGGACCTTATTCTATCCATTGAACTATGAGACCTCGGCGGATTAGACTTGCAATCCATTGAGACTGCAAAGGTACTATTTTTTTTTGAAATATGAAAGAAATACTTGATTTTTTAGCAGAATTATCCTGCAATAACAACCGCGAATGGTTTAACGATCATAAAGATTGGTATAACCGCTGTCACAAACATTTTGAGCAATTTACTGCTCAATGGCTCGACCGCTTGGTAAAAATAGATCCGGAATTAGCCAAACTACAACCCAAAGATTGCATTTGGCGAATTTATCGAGACATACGATTCTCTCATGACAAACGTCCATTCAAGGAGTGGTTTGGAGTTTTTGCAGCCGTAAAAGGAGGTAGAAAAAGTGACCGAGGGGGATACTATGTTCATCTCCAACCAGGACAATGCATGTTCGGAGGAGGTATCTGGTGCCCCAACAAAGACCTATTGCTCGCATTGCGAAAAGAAGTATTTGTCAATTACGACGAAGTGGAAGACATATTCGCTAACCCAATGACCAATAAATACTTCCAGGATTTTGATACTGACTATATGCTCAAGAAAGTACCTCAGGGTTTTCCAGCAGACTTTGTTCATGCAGATTGGTTAAAGCGCAAAGCATTCACCTTCTCTACCCCTCTCACAGATGAGCAAGTATGTGCATCCAATTTCTTAGATCTAGTTACTGATATCTCACGTGCTGCCAAACCTATCAATGATTTCCTAAACTACACCTTCGAGGAATACGGAGAATTTCCTGATAGATAACAACCCGTCACATAATATAAAACAAAATAAAAGCCGCTGAACTTCAGCGGCTTTTGTTGTTAAAGCAATGGGATTACTTACGAATACCCAACTCTTTGATGATAGCACGATAACGCTCGATGTCTTTCGCCTTCAAGTAATCAAGCAAACGACGACGCTTACCTACCAACATAGTCAAAGCACGCTCTGTACCGAAGTCCTTGTGGTTCTTCTTCAAGTGCTCTGTCAAGTGGTTAATACGGAAAGTAAAAAGAGCAATTTGGCTCTCTGCAGAACCAGTGTTCTTAGCATCATTGCCATACTTAGCAAAGAGTTCTGCTTTTTTCTCAGATGTCAAATACATGTGTAATTGATATTTAATTAGTTAAACAATAATGACCTCGCATGATGCTATGATCCAAACGATGTCACATCTACCTGCCTTTTTTAAAAGCTGCTGCAAAAGTACTGCTTTTTTTGCACATACACAAACATTTGTGCAAAAAAGTGCTATTTTTTGCTATTTTACAACTTATTTCTTTATTTCAAATGGGAAACTACCAATTAGTTCACCATCCACAAAGAAATCTGCATTGTAGATTCCTGTCTGCAGAATCTCCTCAACCAACCAGTACAACGAACCCGAAATTTCCTCACCAGCGTACTCAAATTCTTTCACTACCGAATAAGCTATCTTCCTATTCTCAAATTTGAACACATCGTTAATATGCTTTTGCATCACCTCTCCGTCTGGGCGAGTAATACGCAGATAGAGATTCTTCATTCCTGGCTTACTAGTGACGTTACGACCAATCGTATAATCAAATTGTAATTTCAAAATTTGATTATATATCGTCGTCTTTCTATCGCGCTTATTCAATGCAATCATCTCAAAATCACTCACTTCCAGCATAGATGCACGAGACACAACCTCAGCCAATTGTGTACGCTCCTTCTCCAATTGTTTCGCTTCACGAACCACTACTTGATATTGCTGCTTGACCTCTTTATTCTCTTGCACCAACTGCTTGTTTGCACGATCTAGTGAATCTATCTGCTGCACATAACTAACCATCACTTCACGAACAGTCGCCAATTCTTTTTTTAGTTCGGCGATACGGCGTGCATTGGTAGCTTTGGTTATACGAAGTTCCTCCAACAGATCTTGCACACGCTGTTGCTCTTGTGTGAGTAAAGCTACCAATGAGTCATTATGAATCTCATTAGATTGATAACCATCAAACTGAATAGCAAATTCTTCGTATTCATCCTCCAGCTGTTCTTTTTCAAACTCCATCATCTCTACGATCTCTTTTATCTCAGTCTTTTGCTGATGGTTAGTCCACAACAAGAATGCCAATACGCCAAGTAATGTAACAAGTGCAATAATCAAAATGATTAGTAGCGTACGCTTAGAGTCTTTTTTAGTAGTAGATTTCTCTGTCATAATTTGTTATAGTATGTCTAGAAGTTTTTCCATTTGGGTACTTCGAGAGCCCTTAAGAAGGATATTTCTACCTTTTAATGCATGCTCCTCAAGATATGTATGTAACTGCTCTACATTCTCAAACACAGGATATGGCGAAGTAGTTTGCATATATTCCTCACCCACCAAGAATACAACATCAGCCTTGCGCTCAGCCAACATATTCACGATGTTCTGATGCTCCAAGTGCGAGTATTCACCCAACTCACGCATCGCACCTAAAATATAAGTATCCCCTTTGAAGGCATTAATGGCTACTTGCATAGAGGTTGGGTTGGCATTATAAGCATCTACAATCAGTTGGTTATTAGCAGTTTGCATCGCCTGTGATCGATTGTTGGTTGGCACATATTGTCGAATTGCTTCCAAAGCGGTTTCGCAAGAAATACCAAAATGCTCACCCACACATATGGCAGCCGACACATTTTCCGCATTATACTCACCCACAAGATGTGTGCCATCAGGCATTTTTCCCGTTGTATATGCCACTGTCTTTAAGTCACCAGCCATTTGTGCGAGGTATGGATTATCCGTATTACGGAAGATAAAGCCTTGATGATCACGCAGATAATCGTATAGTTCTTTCTTGGTTTGTTGTACTCCTTCAAAGGAACCAAATCCCTCTAAGTGGGCTCGGCCTACATTGGTGATTAAACCACAATTAGGTTCAGCAATATCCACTAACTCCTTGATGTCCCCCGGATGTGAAGCTCCCATCTCTACAATAGCCATCTCATGCGCGCGCGAGATTTGTAATAAGGTGAGAGGTACGCCTATCTGATTATTGAGGTTACCTTGCGTGTAGTGAAGATTGTATTTCGTGGAAAGGACAGCTGCCAAGAGTTCCTTTGTGGTTGTCTTTCCATTAGTACCTGTGATACCGATGATAGGCAATCCCAGTTCACGGCGCCATGCGCGTGCAAGATCTTGTAGAGCAAGCAGGGTGTCATCTACTAGCATTGTACCTTCAGGAAGAGCGTATTCGGGGTTGTCAATCACAGCCAAAGAAGCCCCTTGTTCAAGTGCCTGCTTGGCAAACTTATTGCCATCAAAACGCTCGCCATGCAATGCAAAGAACACGCAACCTGTTGGCAGATTGCGTGTGTCAGTGCTCACTCTAAGTGATAATTTATTTCTTATTAGGAAGCTCCAATCCATAACCTTTTTTCTTATCTTCCACCTTCAACGCAAGGCTGAGCAAGAATGCCAAGACACCAAATGAAGCGAAGACAATCATAGGTACTACATAGCCATCGGTAGAAACGCGGAGCGTACCAATCAACATTGGCACCAAGCACAAACCGATATTCTGTACCCAGAAAATCAAGCAATAGGCAGAACCCAAAATCTTCTCATCAATGATCTTTGGAACAGATGGCCACATAGATGCAGGTACCAAAGAGAAACTAACACCCAATACCAAGATGGTGCAGAGAGCCAAAGTCTTGCTTGGATAAAGTGGCAAGACAAAAGCGAAGATGCTATGGCAAATGACCATGATAATCGCACCTACCATCATCATCGAAGCACCTTTACCCTTATAATCGATAAACATACCGAGGAATGGAGTCAATACCATCGCCAAGATAGGGAACCATTTGAACAAGCCAGATGCCTCCGCGTTGCTGATCATGAGGGTTTCCTCGAGGAAGTTGGTCGCAAAGCGTTGGAATGGGAAGATGGCTGAATAATAGAGTACGCACAAGAGGGCAATGATCCAGAACATCTTGCTAGAGAAGATCTTACCTAGGTCAGACACGTGGAACTCGTCCTCTGGGTCGTGCATATCAGTCGCCTCGCCAATAGCCACGAGTTGCTTGTCGAACTTGGTATCCATGATGGTGAAGACAAAGAAGTTGAGCAAGCCAATCACAAGCAAGAGAGCTGCGAAGAGCAAGGAAGCCACAACGGATGGTTGGCCATTAGCAGCAAAATGTTCGCTGATAGCAGGAGAGAACGCCATGGCAGCAAACACACCAATACGTGCGATAGCCATCTCAAGACCCATGGCAAGCGCCATCTCTTTGCCCTTGAACCACTTAGCGAGGATCTTGCTGACAGTAGTACCTGCCATCTCGCAGCCGCAGCCGAAGATCATAAAACCAAAGGCAGCCATCTTAGCCGAACCTGGCATAGCTGTCCACCAAGAATTGAGCCAAACGATATTGTTGGCATCAAACCATTCGGAGATACCGATATACTTGATAGATGCGCCCAACACCATCAAGCCCGCAGAGAGCAAGCCAGTAAAACGAACGCCCATCTTATCCAAGATGATTCCCGCAAAGATGAGGAATCCGAAGACACAAAGGATATATTCCGCAGAAGCGTATGTGCCGAAGACACCTTGATCCCAGCCGAGTGTGTCATTGAGCACAGAAGCCAAAGGAGATAAGATATCCACAAACATATAGGCAAAGAACATCATCGATGCCACAAGCACAAGTACCGTCCAACGGGCAACTGCAGAATCGCGGAGAGTTTGTTGAAGTTGTTTAGTCATAATTATGTCATTATAAATAATATAGTTATATTTACAACGCTTCGTCCTCTGGTTTTTCAACCAAGGGACGAGGCATTATATTCTTCTTTTTTTTTAACCACGCTGCCTTTCGTTGTTCATACTCAGCATACCGTGATTCCAAATATCCATCAGCCACAATCGTGGATCACTTTATACCCAATTCAGCCTTCACAGCAGGAGTCAAATCGGTAGCATCAGGTGCTATATAAAGCATTCCCGTTTGATCCATCACATAAGTACAAGCTTGAGTCGCTGCCACTTTATTGATTGCTGCTAACAATTTCTCACGAATAGGCTGAAGATACTCCACTTGTTTAGCTTGCAGATCTTGTTGGATGGTTTGATAGAACACTTGCAGGCGTTGCTCCATTTGTGCCAACTCTTGTTGACGATACTCCAGTATGCTTGCACTCATGGTTGATTGCTGTTGTTGAAACTCCGCTACCTTCTTATTGAACTCTTCTTGCATATTTGCCAATTGAGTCTCATAAACACCTTGTACCGAGTCTAATTTCGCACCCATTTGCTTTGTTTCTGGCATAAGTGCCATAATCTCTTGAGAATTAACATGAGCAATTTTTTGCGCACTTGCGATAATTGGCAGAGCCATAGCAAGCATTAAAATCATTTTTTTCATTTTCTTCTATTTTTTATGTTATTATTCGTAGTAACCACTGTAGAACAATCGTCCTATCCTATGTCACAAATTTTACTTCGCTCCTAGTTTTTCTAGAACTTGGTCAGAAATATCCAACTTACTTGACATATAAATGAGACTTGGATCAGAAGATCGATCTTTGACAACATCGTATCGCTTCTCATTCGCAATATCTTGAATCGCATTATAAATCTCATCCTGAATCGGTTTTAACAAGGCCTCACGCTTTTTATACCATTCACCATCTTGACCAAAATACTTACGTTTTAGCTCCAACACCTCCTGCTCCTTGGCCAAAATTTCTTCCTCACGCTTTTGCTTCATATCTTGAGAGAGAAAGATTTGCTCTGTTTGATAGTTTGAAGCCAAAATCTTTGCTTGTTGTTGAGCAGCATCTATATCCTTCTGCCAACGCTTCGAAATCATATTTAGCTGCTCGTTTGCAGTCTCATACTGCGGTAAATTCTTCAAAATATACTGCATATCAATATATGCAATAGAGAACTTTTGCGCAACCATTGGAGATGATATTGCCCACCCAAAAAGGACAAAAGATGCTATTAAAAAATATCGCTTCATAATCATTATAATTCTTGTCCAAGTACAAAGTGGAATTGAGATCCACCATATTGCTTTGAGCCATTGATTGGGTCAAAGCCCCAACCCCAATCTATACCCATAAGACCAAACATCGGTAAGAACAAACGCACACCTACACCTGCTGAACGCTTAAGATTGAATGGATTGTAATCTTTGATATCTGCAAAACAATTACCAGCCTCCACAAATGCAAGTGCCCAAATTGTAGCATTTTGCTCTAACGAAATTGGGTAACGAAGTTCCATTGTAAACTTATTATACACATAACCCATATTGCGACCAACTGCTGGATCATATGGTGTCAACGAACCCGATTGATAACCACGCATAGAGATGTATTCTGTAGAATAACTAGAATAACTTGACATACCATCTCCACCCATATAGAAAGTCTCAAAAGGAGATTTCGCATTCTTATTATAATGACCCAAGTATCCAAATTCAGCCCTAGTCATCAATACTAATTTGGCATCCGGAGTCAATGGTGTAAACACCTTACCAGAAAAACGCCACTTATGATACTCTAATAGATTATACTTCTCGGACGTAGTCATTTGAGCATACTGCGCATCCGTGGTTCCCTTGATTAGCGAATATGGAGGCGTAATCTTCAGGCCTAATGTAAACTGTGAGCCTCGGCGCGTGTAAATTGGATTGTCAATACTAGAACGAGACAACTGCAGATTAAGCGCAAAATTATGACTATTACCATCCGTCAAAATCATGTAGGGCCAATCCTTCAACATATAGAGTTGGTAACTCAACTCGCCATAAAATGAGAAGTAATCATCAGGCCAACTGAGTCGCTTACCATAACCCACACTCACACCAAATGTGCGAAGATATTTATCTGGATCAGCCTCCGACTCTTGTAACTGTTGATAGTAATCAGACTGACCATAATAATTGTAATTGTAATAATAGTTGTTATACAAATTCTCGTACGCCTTATAATACCGATCCGAATATCCCGTCTGCGAAGCAAAGAATATATTAGCACTCAACGAGTTAGGACGTTTTCCTCCCAACCATGGCTCGAGAAAACTAATCGACGCTGATGTATAATAAACACCATTCGTACGAGCATTAATACTAAATGTCTGGCCTTCACCTTGAGGCACAATACGATAACTTTTTGGATTAAATAGATTTTGGATCGCAAAATTAGTAAACTTCAATCCTAACGAACCTACCAAACCTGTTGCACCCCAACCTAAAGAGAACTCTATCTGGTCACTAGACTTCGTCTCCAACTGATAAGTTATATCCACGGTTCCATCCTCCACATTCGGCTGAATATCAGGTACCAGCTTCTCTTGATCAAAATGCCCCATTTGCGCCAACTCACGGAGTGAACGCATAATATCCGATTGGCTATACAACTGTCCTGGCTTCGTATATAATTCACGACGAACTACATGCTCGTACACGCGCGTGTTACCTACTATATTAATCTCATTAATGGTAGCTGGCTTACCTTCATACATGCGCATCTCAAAGTCAATCGAATCATTGTCAATATGCACCTCTACAGGATCCACATTAAAGAACAAATAACCCTGATCGGTATATAATTTTGCTACCGCATCATCATCTTCATTGAGGCGCTTATTGAGCTCTTTCAAGTTATATACATCGCCCTTTTTGATGCCCAATACTGCATCCAAATACTCATATGGATATACCGTATTACCTACCCATGTGATATCACGAAAATAATACTTGCCACCCTCATCTATAGTCATATACACATCTACGCGGGTAGAATCCTCTGGCGACCTTACCACACTGTCTGCTACAATAATTGCATCGCGGTAACCTATTTCGTTATATTTCTCTAGAATCAATTTCTTATCTTTCTCAAACTCCTCTGCTACGAATTTCTTAGTCTGGAAAAGATTCAGAATGTGGTTATCATTCGTCTTCTTCATAGCATGATTAATCTGATTATGTGTCAAAGCATCATTACCAGTAATGAAAATATGACCTACACGCGTTTTCTCCTTCTTATTCACATTTATAGCTACCTTCACATAACCTGGATGACTCACATCATTAAACTGAAGCACCTTAACATCAGCGTCATAAAATCCTTTCTCCTGAAGATATTTGGTAATCACCTTCTTTGCTCGATCAGCCAAATCAGGCGTCATCTGACCACCTTTTTGAATACCAACCTTCACCTCCAAATCCTCTTGCTCGGTCTTACGCAAACCGTTATACGCAATATCAGACACACGAGGACGCTGTTGCAAGGCAATCTCTATCCATATCTTATCCCCCTCTATCTTGGACGCTTTAAACTTCACATCGGAGAAAAGACCTTGCTTCCAAAAACGCTTAAGAGACTTAGTAATCTGATCTCCTGGAACTTCTATCTTGTCACCTACTGCCAAACCAGAGAAACCGATCAACACAAAATCCTCATAACTATCCGCTCCCGTCACCTCAATGCCCGCAATCTCATATGTCTTGCGTTGCATAGTATATTCTATTACTGGCACAGGCGCAACTACCTCAGCAACAGTATCCCCTGCTACCAATGCTATACTATCCACTTGCGCCACCAATGGCAACGCTAGTAATAATCCCAATATTATATTAACGAATCTGTTCACTTGTCTTTCCAAATCTACGCTCACGATGTTGATAATCTACAATTGCACGATAAAACTCCTCAGGAGTAAATTCTGGCCACAGACAATCCGTAAAATACAACTCCGAATATGCCAACTGCCACAACAAAAAATTACTTATACGCAATTCTCCACTAGTACGAATCAACAAGTCAGGATCTGGCATATCACTCGTCGTAAGATAGCCACCTATCACTTCCTCATTGATATCTTCAATCAACATCTTTCCTTCCTTCACCGCAGAAGCAACCATTTGCGTTGCACGAATCAACTCCCAACGTGAACTATAGCTCAAAGCTATCACCAATGTCAAACCTGTATTCTTACTCGTCTCCTCTATACATGCCACAAAATTATCATGCGTAGCCTGAGGCAAACGCCCTAAATCGCCTATGGTTTGAAGACGGATATTATTCTTCATCAAAGTAGGAGTCTCTTTGGCTATCGTATCTACCAACAATGCCATCAACGCATCTACCTCCTCTTTCGGACGATTCCAATTCTCTGTAGAAAAGGCATATAAAGTCATATACGAAATACCCAACTCAGCGGCTGTCTCGGTAATACGATGCACAGTTTCCACCCCTTGACGATGACCAAACATGCGAGCCATACCCTGACGCTTAGCCCAACGACCATTCCCATCCATGATTATCGCCACATGACGAGGTATTCTATCTTGTTGTATCTGCTCTTTATATCCCATAATCACAAATCATAAGTACACATTACACACGGCTTCCGATCACGACAAAATTCATACACAAAACCCACTGTCAGGGTGGAAGTTACATCTTTATTCATGATATTACTTCCATTCATATCATACGTATTATCAAACGCCGCACTCCCCTCCAAACCATCACCATTAATATCTACATACACATTATGCTGCCATGCCATCTGTAACTGCCACCGATCCGCAATTTTCCACTTCACACCCAATGCTACCGGTAAATAAACCGCCGCACGACTCACATTAACAACCTTCCAAGACGTCCCCAATAATGTCACACCAATACCAAAAGCCATATACGGAGTAATCGGTCTCATATGAATGTCATATTCGTTCAAACCCAGCAGAAAGAAATTATACTCACCCATCAAATCTACATGCCACATCTGATTTCCCACTACTCGCTGGTGTTGCCCCTTCAACTGTATAGCCCAACGAGTATCTATCTTAAAACGCGTTTGGACTCCATAAGTCTCAGTTGTAGACATAAACACATGAGGTGCCAACTCCCCTACATAGTAGGCCGCACCACCCTGCACACCTACATCCATCAAATAAAATTGATGTTGATTTTCTTCTTCTGCATATACGCACATGGCAGACAACACCATCCACACCAACGCAAGCAAGAATCCTATATAATGGCGACCATTTTGCAACACTGCAAACACTCTACGAATTAGAAGTCAACCAAGCGATCCTCACGCCATTGCTCTAAGTTAAAGATAGCGCTAATAGAGAACAAACAGTCGTGATTATGACCAACAATATGCTTATCCAATTGCTCAAAAGTTGGACGATTTTGAATATTAATAGCAGCCGCTTGACCTGCTTTTGTATAATATTCTGCCGCTGTTGCACCCTCTATATTACTATTCAAACCACCAGCTTTATTATTCGAGAAATAAAGTTGATATTGGAATGCACCCTTCAACTGAACATTATCATTAATACGCCACTTAACACCAAATGCCACAGGAATATACAAACCTATACCCAACGGATTACTTTCGGTCACCACATTCCCATTAGCATCTTTTCCTTTATACATCTTCCCTACTTGAGGCTGCCATGTGTTGATTTTTTGCTCATTAATATCTCCACCATTTACAGCACGAAGAGTCGCATACTGATTATACATCGTGCAACCGATACCCAAACCGATATAAGGCACCACATTGTACATCTTATTCTCTGGCTGCATTCTATTACCATAGTTCAAAAGATTGTACTCCGCCATCACATCAACATGCCACATCGCATTGTAATACAAACCACGAACGCCTTCATCATACTCAGCGAATGCAACACGTTGACGAGTTGTCTTCGCCAACAAGTGCCAACGAGTATTAAAACGGTAGCCCACACTGAAACCAAAGGTCTCAATACCAGGCCAATCCAAATGAGCTTTCTCATGCGTATTAAGCGCTACAATATCATATAAAGGAATTCGCAGTAGCCCCTCATTAGTCGAAGCTACTGGATGATAATTACCTACATAGAATCCCACACCCACTGCAGGACCAAATTCAAGACGGTCCAACTCACGCACGCTAGGAGCCGCATTAACAATCGCTGGCAACAAAACCAGCAACATCAACAATAGTGTTAAAACTTTAGTTTTAGTCATATTCTTTTTGTTTAAGACATTAATTTGCAAAAATCGGCGCAAAGTTACTATTTTTTTTTCATATACGCAAATTTTAACTACATTTTTCAACTATTTACTAACAGAACCATACTCTCCAACAGACTCATCACCAACAAAATAGCCTCCCTCTCAACAACGCAACAATCTACTATTTACCCATTCACTACTTAGTGATTACTTAGTTACTACTTAGTGATTAGTTAGTTATTAGTTAGTTATTAATTAGTGATTCGTTTACATTTACACTTATTTTACAAAAGGCAGGAACATATATACATTCACTCACCAACAAAAAAAAGCGCACTCTCGTACGCTTTCTTCACCTCAAATATCACGTCCTTTATTATTGCTTCAATAATCTTCTAAAAGCATCCGCCACACGACTTACCTCCACTACATTTATTTTCAAACCCTGACGATTATACTTCTGCCCCGCAGGAATGATAATATGCTCAAAACCAAGCTTTTCAGCCTCACGAATACGCTGATCAATACGATTAACCGGGCGTATCTCACCAGCCAAACCTACCTCGCCCGTCAAACATACTTTTGCATCAAGAGCAATATCCATATTAGAAGAAAGAATAGCAGCCAAAACGGGCAAATCAATCGCAGGATCATTTACCCGTATACCTCCTGCTATATTCACAAACACATCTTTCTGTAACAATTTAAATCCAACCCGCTTTTCCAACACAGCCAACAACATATTCAAACGCCGTCCATCAAATCCAGTACTACTTCGCTGAGGAGTTCCATAAGCCGCACTCGCCACAAGCGCCTGAACTTCAATCAACAACGGACGAACGCCTTCTACCGCTGCTGCAATCGCTACACCTGACAATCCATCTCTATTACCCGACAACAACAACTCACTTGGATTCAGTACCTCACGCAAACCATCTTGCTGCATCTCAAAAATCCCTAATTCACTCGTACTCCCGAAACGATTTTTCTGAGCGCGCAAAATACGATACACATAATGCTGATCACCCTCAAACTGCAAAACTGTATCTACTATATGCTCCAACACCTTAGGACCCGCCAACGACCCTTCCTTATTGATATGACCCACAATAATGAAAGGAACATTCTTTTCTTTCGCATATTGCAATATCCGAGCCGCGCATTCTTTCACCTGACTCAAACTACCAATACTTGCTTCAATCGACTCCGTACCAATAGTTTGAATACTATCTACCACCACCACCTCAGGCTCTATCTCACTCACATTATCCAATATCCTTTCTAGCGAAGTTTCTGCTAAGATATATAGATTAGCTGCATCACCCGCCAATCGTTCCGCCCTAAGTTTCAGCTGCTTAGCACTTTCCTCTCCACTCGCATAAAGCGTTTTCTTAGTCCCCATTTTCATCAACACCTGCAATGCTAATGTTGACTTTCCTATACCAGGCTCTCCTCCCAAAAGTACCAAACTACCAGGCACCAATCCACCACCTAATACACGATTCAACTCCTGCGACTGCATATCCAGACGCATCTCTTCTCTTGCCTGAACCTCATGCAAACGCTGTGCTTGTGCCCCGCGACGAAGCAAGACACCGCCCTTTTTAGTAGAGAGTACCACACTCACCTCCTCCTCATAAGTCCCCCATTCTCCACAAACAGGACACCGACCTATCATTTGAGGGGATTGCGCACCACAACTTGAGCACACATATTTAGTTGAACTCTTCGCCATTAACAAAACCAGTTATACTTATATCTCTATTTTTTCTTTCTCCACCGCCAAAACCGTATTCTCAAATACTTCTCTTGCTTCGTTCAAAAATACCGTATGATCGTCTTCGCGCGCACTAAAATGCCCAATTATCAACTTTTTCGCCCCTGCCAACTTCGCTATCTGCGCAGCCTGCTTTGCTGTTGAATGCGTATGCTTCTTACATTTATCAGCATCTTTCTCCGTGTAAGTCGCCTCATGAAACAGCACTTCCACTCCAGCAATCTGCTCTACTATCTGCTCGCGATATGCCGTATCGGAACAATACGCATAGCGTTTACGAGGCGCCCTGTCGCGATGATGTTCTGTAAACAAGAATCCACATGTTGGCACCTTGTGTTTCAAAGGTATCGTTTCGATTGTCAAAGTACGGTCTTCAAATATCACTTCCCTCTTACGCGGATTTATGACATGAAACTCCACCTCATACGGTAAATCTTGACAATGATAATCCATCAACGGACGAAGCAACTTCTCCAAATCTGCATGCGCATAAACATGTAATGGCTGCGTACGCCCCATCATACCCAAAGTTGATATCAATCCTATCAAACCAAAGCAATGATCACCATGCAAATGCGAAATCAACACCGTGTACAAACGCGCAGTCTTAACTCCCAACTGTCTCATTTTCAGTTGAGTACCCTCACCGCAATCGATAAGAAATGATTTGTCGCACAATTCCACAATCTGCCCCGCAGGTGAATTTTGGAATGTAGGCATTGCACTGCCACAACCTAATATGGTTACTTCGTTGTTCAAAAGAATATGTAATTATAATCAAATAAAGATGTAAAACTCCCTCAATCCTAGCCACGCAAGCTTAAATATACTCGCATAAATACCGCCTTCGTGTATTGTGGAAAATCGCCTTGCTGAATCCATCCATGATAACCTGGATCACGACGAAATACATCTGCAACACGTTGCCCTTTGTACTTTCCAAAGTTGAACACTTCTTTCCCTTCTGCATCATACGCAATACGACCTGCAAAATCCGCAAAACGTACTGCACCGCTCGTAAAATCAGCCAACTCCTCTACTGTGTCCGGCAGCTCATAGCGCTCTAATTGCGCTTTTAGAACTTCATATGTAGCCATCGTATCCGCGTCTGCTGCATGGGCATTAGTCAAATCTTTGCCACAATAAAATTTGTATGCAGCGACTAGATTGCGAGGTTCTTGGCGCTGGAAAATAGTAAACACATCCACCATTCGCATGCGCTTCAAGTCAACATTTTGTCCCACACGCAAAAACTCCTCTGCCAACAATGGCACATCAAAATGATTAGAATTATATCCTGCCAAATCACTACCCTCCAACACCCTAACCAATTCAGGAGCAACATCCTTGAATGTTGGGCAATCTACCAAATCCTCGTCATGAATACCATGTACGGCTGAAGCCTCATCCGAGATATGCATCTGAATTTCTTGACCCAACATTACTTGAGTAGGCTTAATGCGGAAAGTCTTCCCCTCAGCACTGCCGTTAGGGAAGACCTTATAGTAACTCAGCTCTACTATTCTATCTTGAGCTATATTCAAACCCGTAGTCTCTAAATCAAAAAAAACTAGCGGGCGAGTCAATTTCAATTTCATTCGCGATAATACGAAATTAGTCGTTTAGAAGCATTGGCATTAACAAGATAAGCAAATCTTGATTTGCATCATTTTCGGATGGTAAGATCAAGCCAGCACGTGCAGGATCAGCCAATGCTAATACCACATCTTGCGAGCCTATCGCTGACAAAATCTCAATCAAGAAAGGAGCCTTGAAACCTATTGCCATCGGCATACCAGTATAATCACATGCAATAGTTTCTTCTGCAGAAGTAGAGAAGTCTATATCTTGTGCTGAAATCTTGATTTGATTTTCGCTCAACGCCAATTTAATCAAGCTAGTACCTGTATTTGCAAACACCGCTACACGCTTACATGCATTCACAATTGTCTGACGATCAACAATCACCTTATTTTGATTATTTTGAGGAATAACGGCATTATAATTAGGGAAACGGCCCTCTATTTGACGGCATACTACCACTGTTTGACCAAAAGCAAATGTCGCATTCTTCGCACCAAAGTTTACAGATACACTATCTGTACCTTTCAACACTTGACGCAACAATTGCGCAGGCTTCTTTGGCAAGATAAAGCTAACAGCCTGTCCACCCTTAACACCATCATTTGTATAGCGCACCAAACGATGAGCATCCGTTGCTACAAGAGTTATTCTCTCCTCGTTCAAATCAAAATAGATACCATTCATCACAGGACGCAACTCATCATCTGCTGTACAGAAAATAGTCTTATTAATTGCATCCAATAATACATCCGCTGCTATATCAAAACTATTTTCACCCACCTCTGTTGGCATTTCTGGATATTCATTACCATTTGCACCTACAAAACTATAAGTACCATTTGCACTAGTAATATTCAATCCAAAGTTTTGATCATCAATATGGAAAGTTAGTGGCTGTTCAGAAAACTCTTTCAAAGTCTCCAACAAGATTTTTGCCGCTACTGCCACCTTACCCTCACCTTGGGCACTATCTACAAGCATTGAAGTACGCAATGTCGTTTCACCATCAGAAGCGGTCAAAGTCAACTGATTCTCCTTTAGTTCAAACAACACACACTCTAAGATTTGCAAACTATTCTTTGCCGCAATCACTCGGCTGGCTGCTTGCAATTGTGCAAACAATTCCTTACTAGATACATTAAATTTCATATCGCTATTATTTTATTTTAATCAACATTTACGATGGCATCCTTAGCAAACGCCTATATTCGGCTGCAAAGATACAAAAAATACATGATTTATGCAAATAATTTGCTAATTTTATTTATTTTTTATACCTTTGCAGTCTAATTCATTTATTTTATATCATTCAATCTGCAGTATGATAGGTATTTTTGATAGTGGCTATGGTGGGTTAACTATTCTTAGCAAGATACGCCAATTTCTTCCAGAGTACGACTACATCTACCTTGGAGACAATGCTCGTGCCCCTTACGGGACACGGTCATTTGATGTCATTTATGATTACACTTTACAAGCAGTCAACTTTCTTCATCAGCAAGGTTGCTCACTCATAATCCTAGCTTGTAATACTGCTAGCGCGAAAGCCCTCCGTACTATACAGCAACGCAACATTGACCCTAACATATTACGCGTCCTAGGAGTCATCCGACCTACGGTCGAAGTGGTTCCTAAATATACAAAAACAAAACATATTGGTGTACTTGCCACCCCTGGAACCGTAGCCTCTGAGAGTTATGTTATAGAACTACTCAAGCAAGATCCCTCTCTCACCATCACCCAACAAGCCTGCCCTATGTGGGTGCCTCTGATTGAGTCTGGCGAATACATTGAAGAGGGCGCCAATTACTTCGTAGAAAAGTATTTAACCGAACTTCTCGCACGCGATCCTCTCATCGACACAATCATTCTTGGATGCACACACTATCCACTATTACAACCTAAAATCGAAGATTTCTTAGCAAACAGAAATTGCAACATCTCTGTTATTGCCCAAGGAGATATTGTCGCAAATAGTTTACAAGATTACTTAAGGCGCCATCCAGAGATTGATTTGCGCGTCAAAGCAAACAACAATCAATCAGCTTCCGTCATTTATTTAACCACAGAATCCGCTAAAAAATTCTCAGAATCCGCATCAATTTTCCTAGCAGATCCTATTGAAGCACAACACATTGAATTATAAAATAAATACTAGCCAATGGCTAGTATTTATTTTACAGTTCCCTATTTGTTTGTGCAAGTTTCATAACCTCTTCAGCTATTAGACGAGCACTATCTGGCAAAGCTAAAGATTGAATATTTTCATGTAGTGATTGCAAGTATTCTTCGTCTTGAATAAGCGACAATGCGGTAGGTATCAGCACCTCTTTTGCATCAGCATCTTTTACTAACACGGCAGCATCTTTCTTCACTAGAGCCATCGCATTATGCGTTTGATGATCTTCTGCTACATTAGGTGATGGCACTAATATAGAAGCTTTACCAAGCAAGCACAACTCAGAGATTGAACTAGCACCCGCACGAGATATCACCAAATCTGCCAACGCATATGCCAATGGCATTTGACTAACAAAATCAGTACAAATAATTCGCTTGTCTGCCTCCACGCCTTCTTTATCTACCAATGCTGCTTTGCATTCTTCAAAATAATTTTTACCCGTCTGCCAAATAACTTGAACATCACTATTTATCATTTCTGGCAAATGAGCAATAATACTTTGATTGATTGTGCGAGCACCCAAACTACCTCCAATAATCAGCAACGTCTTTTTACTCGCAGAGAAGTTCATCCCGAACTCTTCGTTAAAGTACTTAATAGCCTCTTCTTTGGTTCCTGTTGTCAAATTTTGACGCACAGGATTACCTGTAAGGATAATCTTTTCTTTAGGGAAGAAACGCTCCATACCCTCATATGCAACACAAATCTTCTTCGCATCATCCTTCAGCAGTTTATTGGTCACACCCGCAAAACCATTTTGCTCTTGTAGCAGGATAGGAACTCCCATCTTAGCTGCCACTTTCATAGCCGCACCACTAGCATATCCACCTACTCCTACTCCCGCATCTGGGCGAAAATCGCGTACGATCTTGCGTGCCTGCATCATAGAACGAATCAAATCTATAACTACGCGGATATTCCTCCATGGACGACTTCTATCAAACCCCTTTACAGGCAAACCAATTATCTTATAACCCGCCTGCGGTACACGCTCCATTTCCATGCGACCTAGTGCACCTACAAACAATATATCACAATTAGGATCTGCCTCACGCAAAGCGTTTGCTATACTTACTGCCGGAAAAATATGTCCTCCCGTGCCACCGCCAGAAATTAGGTATTTCATATGAATCAGATTTAATAATTAATCACTCTATATGTATTTCAGGAACATCCTCTTCACTCTCTATTGTCGCCGACTGTTGACGAGCCTGCAGTTCGTTTTGTTCACGAGCCACACACATAATGATTCCAAAATATAAACTCGTGATCAACACACTGGTACCTCCACGACTAATCAACGGCAAAGGCTGTCCTGTCACAGGGCCTATACCCACAGCAACCATCATACTCACCAGAGCCTGACAAGTCAGCATTAATGCCAATCCCATAACCATCAACATTGCTGCATAATCAGCATATTTACTACTACTCAAACAAGAACGAAATAAAATAGCCAAATATAGCAACATCAAAAATACTGCACCTATAATCCCTGACTCCTCTATTATAATCGCAAATATATAATCAGCAAAAGCTTGAGGAAGAATATTACGCCCCTGACTATTACCTGGCAACACCCCCACAGGAGACAAACCTCCTCGCGCGATTGCCATCTTTGCTATTGAGCGTTGATAGTTGTCATCTGTCAGCACGACACTATCAGTAGGCGTCTTCAATTCTTCTACCATATCATCCACACGGGTAACCCATACCGTGGCGCGCTTCATCAATCCCTCCACCTTACGATTCGGCTTAATATATTGATTCTCAATATAGAAATATCCACTCACCAATAATACTATTGCAATAAGAATAGTAGTACCCCAATACTTAATGTGTACACGCGCAAGGAAAAACAACAAAAACACTATTCCCCCTAACAATAAAGCTGTAGACAAATTGCCCACAAGAATCAACCCACACACCAAGGCAGTTATGCCTAACACAATAAAAAATATTTTCTTCTGACTGTCAGCCGAATTAATACGGCTTAACA
Organism: Paludibacteraceae bacterium; assembly: GCA_045532735.1. GTDB lineage: Bacteria > Bacteroidota > Bacteroidia > Bacteroidales > Paludibacteraceae > Colicola. The sequence continues at coordinate 19,608 of JAZSGL010000064.1, forward strand.
AGTCTGCTACCACTAAAACAAGAGATAATTTAGCCAACTCCGACGGTTGAAAGGTCACTCCAAATATACGCAACCACCGCTTAGCACCATTGATTTCTACGCCCAAATCAGTGAAAGTTAACAACAAAAACGCTATAGACAATCCTAACCCCGCGTAACTACAAATACGAATAAATTTACTTGGTAAGAATTGCAGCAAAAAGGCAAGAACAACGCCTACTGCTATAAACAGCACCTGCTCCATAATTGGTCCTAAAGTAGAACTCCCTTTCTCAAAGGCCAGCGTACTACTAGCAGAAAACAATGACAGAATAGCAACAATTATCAAAATACCAAACAACACCCAATACACTTTATCTACATACGAAAGTTGCTGGCGCAATTTTGTTTTATAATCATTAATAGTCATACATTATAATAGTTAAATGGTTATAGATTTCTTACCGCTTGTACAAATTTTTCACCACGATCCTCATAATTCTTAAACAGGTCAAAGCTTGCGCAACATGGTGACAACAATACAGTATCTCCCTCCTTTGCTGATTCGTAGGCTGATTGCACTGCATCACTAAGATTATCCGTTGATATATAGTTTACACCCAACGCTCCAAAATGCTCAATCAATTTACTATTATCCTTACCCATAAAAATCAATGTGTGGCATTTCTCTTTTACCAACCCATCAATCTCGCTATAATCATTACCTTTATCTGTTCCTCCTAGAATGAGCACAGTCGGAGCTGTCATACTCTCAAGAGCATACCAACATGAATTGACATTCGTTGCTTTGGAGTCATTCACATAGCGCACACCTTTCACGGTAGCCACATATTGCAGACGATGATCTACACCTGCAAACTGCTGCAGACTCTCTCGAATCACATCATTGTGGATATTCAAGATCTGAGCAGCTAAACCTGCTGCCATCGAGTTCAACTGATTGTGCTTACCCCTCAAACTCAGTTCTTCTATAGGTACGCGCAGCGGTGCTACATTGGGCTTAACACTAACCACCAAATGACTTCCATCCGTATAGGCCACATTTTGTTCGCTACTACCAAACGGATAGAGTGTCGCTTGAGGTTGAATACGCGCTATCTCACGATTGATTACAGGGTCCTCACTCCAATAAATGAACGCATCCTTGCTAGTTTGATTGCGAGCAATACGGAACTTAGCATCTACGTAATTTTGAAACTGATGGTCATAACGATCCAAATGATCCGGTGTAATATTCAGCAAGATGGCAATATCTGCCTTAAAATCATAACAATTATCCAATTGAAATGACGAGAGTTCGATCACATAATATGCATGGTCCTCTTGCGCTACTTGTAATGCCAACGAGTTGCCTATATTTCCTGCTAATCCCACATCCAATCCTGCACGACGAAGCATATCAAAAACTAGTGATGTAGTGGTAGTCTTACCATTTGAGCCTGTGATACAAATCATCTTTGCATCGGTATAACGTGCTGCAAACTCAATCTCAGAGAGAATAGGAGTGCCTTGTTCTATAAGCTGCTTCACAAGTGGCGCACTCAACGGAATACCTGGCGATTTAATCACCTCATCGGCATCCAAAATTAGAGATGGGGTATGCTTACCCGATTCCCATGCAATTTGGTGCTGGTCTAACAAGGCTTGGTACATAGGAGCAATCGCTCCCATGTCACTCACAAACACCTCCAGACCCTTGGTTTTCGCTAGTATGGCGGCACCCGTACCAGATTCTCCTGCACCTAAAACAACAATTTTCTTCATAATTAGGTTATCGTATTTTTAGAGTTAGTATAGCCAACGCTGCTAATATAAGGGTCACGATACAAAAACGCAACACAATCTTACTCTCATGTTGCAAAGGACCTTTCCCATGAAACAAAACCTTACAAGTAGGGTCATTGCGAAGAACTTGCTCCATGGAGGTTCGATAATGATCATGTAGCGGTGTACGCTTCCATATACGCAAATGCAAACCTTTCTTCTTCGCAAACTTATACACTTGCGTCTGAACAATCACACTCACACTCTCCATTAAGAAAATGCCACACAAGATTGGCAATAGCAACTCCTTATGGATAATTACTGCACACACACCTATAATACCGCCGATTGTCAGACTACCCGTATCACCCATGAATACTTGAGCTGGAAAACCATTCCACCACAGGAAACCTATCAACGCACCCACAAACGAAGCCATAAACACTACAAGTTCCTCACTTCCAGGAATATACATCACATCAAAATAATCAGAGAATACCACATTACCACTAATATATGCTAGCACAATCAGCGCCACACCTATGATTGCAGAATTACCCGCACACATACCGTCCATACCATCGTTCAGGTTCGCACCATTACTTACCGCAGCCACTACCAAGATAGTTAGTATCACAAAAAATATCCATCCTGCTCTATACTTACCACCCTCACCCAAGAACGAAAACATATCTGCGTAGTTAAAGTTATGCTCCTTCACAAACGGTATCGTTGTTCGAGTGGACTTAACCTCTGGCGACTTTTCAAACACCGTAATATTATTCTCTATATGCGATGTAACTCGCTCATGCATAGTAGCTTCCGGACTATAGCGAAGTGTCAACCCAACTATCAAACCCAATGTAATCTGTCCTGCTATCTTCACCCAACCATTCAGCCCTTCCTTATTGCCACGGAATGTTTTGATATAGTCATCAGCAAAACCTAATGTTCCCAAGATCAAAGTTGTAATCAACATCAGAATCATATACACATTGCTCAGTTTACCCAACAATAAGCATGGCACCAACATTGCAGCAATAATCACCACACCACCCATAGTTGGAACTCCTTTCTTCGCTACATTGAATGGGTCAATCTTTTCATCACGTTGAGTCTCAGAAATGTTCTTGCGCTTGAGCAACTGAATAAACCACCTTCCTACCCAAATACTAATACACAAACCCATCACGCCCGCTACAATCGCGCGAAAAGAGATATAATTCATCAGCCGTGCACCAGGCACATCACCTAAAAAACTAAATAATTCGTATAACATAACCCTTACCTTTAATATCTATACTATTGCCGCAATACGGCATCCTCAAAGCTACAAGCAGTTTTTCACCACCTCATGGTCATCAAAGTGGTGTTTTACGCCCTTAATTATTTGATAATCTTCATGCCCTTTGCCCGCCACAAGAATCACATCTCCGTATTGAGCTAACGCGCAAGCAGTCTTGATAGCCGACTCTCGATCCTCAATAATCAATGTATGGCGCAACTCCTCTGTGCTCAAACCTGCTGCCATATCTTGCAAAATAGCATGCGGTTCCTCGTCACGAGGGTTATCAGAGGTCAAAATCAACTGGGTACTCAACTCATACGCACTCTTTGCCATAATTGGGCGTTTGCCCTTATCGCGATTGCCGCCACAACCTACCACTGTTATCACTTGAGCTGGCACAGACATTTTACTTGCATTAGCGGCTACAATATCATTGATGGTCTTCAGCACATTCTCTACTGCATCAGGTGTGTGTGCATAATCTATCACGGCTGTCCAACCCTTTGGCGAACGAATCGTTTCAAAGCGCCCGTTCACAGGCTGCAACCCACTCAAAATACGCAACACCTCCATCGCATCCTCACCCAACGACACAGCAGTACCATATATCAACAGCAAGTTACTCACATTGAATCTACCAACCAATGGTACAAACACCTCCGTATTTACTGCCCCAAGCGTACTTTGTACACGCAGCAACATGCCATCAAATCCCTCCTCTAATATCTTACCACGAAAATCTGCCATACTACGAGTAGAATATGTCAACACACGACTCTGGCAGTTTTGTGTCATCACCAATCCATTTCTATCATCTACATTAGTAATCGCAAAAGCTTCTTTACCCAACCGATCAAAGAGCACCTTCTTCGTATCTCGGTAATTATCAAAAGTTTTATGATAATCCAAATGGTCACGTGTTAAATTTGTAAACAATGCACCGGCATACTCCAACCCTGCAATGCGCTCTTGAGCAATCGAATGGCTACTCACCTCCATGAAGGCATGCGTACATCCCGATGCTACCATCCTTGCTAGCAAAGCATTCAGTTCCAATGCATTAGGCGTGGTATGAGTAGCTGCTACCGCCTCATCATCTACATAATTCACTACCGTTGACAGCAACCCTGCCTTTTTTCCTAACGCCTTGAACAACTTATACAATAAGGTTGCAGTCGTAGTTTTGCCGTTCGTACCTGTCACTCCAACCAACTTCAAATGCTTACTAGGCTCGCCATACCAACAATGCGCCATCCTACCCAACGCTTCATCGCTATTCTTTACTAGGATATAGCACACTCCATCGTCTTTCATGTATTCGGCTTTCTCTAATACTATTGCCACAGCACCTTTGGCTACACACTGCTCTATATATGCATGTCCATCGGCAGCAGTTCCCACTTGAGCCACAAACAGGCTTCCTGCTCCCACACGACGAGAATCAAACTGAATATCAGTTACTTCTACATTCGTATTACCTACAACTTGCAATACATCTATGCACTTGATCAAATCAGACAGCTTCATCTATTCTTACTTTATTTGTTCACAATCAATACTTTTTCGTCTCTCTTCAGCACATATTCACCGGCATAAGCCATTGTTTTCTCTGCTATTTGACGAACAACGATACCACAATCCAAACCTGCATCATAAGGCCATTGAGGTGCATGAATCACACATATGCAACTATATTGTGGATTTTCTTCAGGGAAATAACCTACAAAGGACATACGGTGACGACTATCACTATAGCCCTTTTCCCGTATCTGCGCGGTTCCTGTTTTACCCGCTATGGCCACCAATTCACTCTGCGCTTTGCGTGTACCCCATGGATTGACCGAAGCTGTTCCTAAACCATCATCCCATACCACATCATGTAGACAGTCGCGTATGCCACGCAATGTTGATGGCTTGCACAGATCATTGTTTATTACGCTACTCTCAAACGATTCTATTACCTCACCATTCTGACGAATCTCTTTCACAAACAATGGCTTCATCACCTTGCCATCATTGGCAATGCCATTATATAGCATCAAAATCTGCAACGGACTCAACTCTACAGAATAACCATACGCCATCTTGGCTATGGTAACAGTATCATTCGGAACATTAATTAGAGACTGAGTTGCACCAGGAATAGTGTAATCCACACTATCACACAGACCCATGTTATGTAATTGTTTTACAAACTTCTTGGCGCTTCCGCCATAACCTTGGGTGATAATTTTTGCCAATGCTATATTGCTACTAGCCGCCATCGCTTGACGAATACTATATACAGTATCGCGCGGGTGAGCATCCAAAATCTTTGCATCATGATATTGCCAACCTGCTTTCTCTACACTAATAGAATCATCCATATCGACATGGCCATCATCCAATGCTGCCATCAACGAAATGGTCTTAAATGTAGAACCTGGTTCCATACGCACTACGGCATGATTAGCCACTTCTTCATACGAACCATCCTTCATACGATCTAGGTTACTCATCGCTTTCACTTCCCCCGTCTGCACATCCATCAGCACCACACTACCCCATTCTGCTTTGGTGTGCTCTAGTCTCTTGCGAAGAGAGGTCTCGCATATATCCATCAAATTTGCATCCAAAGTTGTATACAAATCACAACCATTCTTCGCCTCTATTAGAGGTATTCTTTCCAAACGGCCGGCTACGCGTTGGCGAACACTAGTGCCATCCTCTCCACGCAAATAAGAGTCAAAACGCATCTCTAGTCCAGACTTCGCCTCGCCACTAACCGTGTATATATTGCCAATCGTTCTACCACCTAAACTCTTAAAGGGCTTGATACGTGAATTTAATTCTTCCTCTTGAAAACCACTCTTATAAACTCCACCTCGGATCAATGGCAACTGCTTTATCTCTTTCAACTGGGTATAAGAAATACGCTCATTACTCAACCGATGATAATTACCTCTATTATTACGGCTATGGTAAGACGCTATCATTTGATTACGATATTCCTCCTTAGTCTGATCCCCCACTATCCTGCTCAATCCATCTGCAATACTATCCACATATTCCCAAAATACCGCACCATTGTTCAAACGCAATGCCTGAGATCGAGTATCTAAATAGATACGATACTGCGGCACGCTAGTTGCTAACAGACGCCCATTACAATCATATATACTCCCACGCAAAGCCTTGATCGGCTTGTAGTTATTTTCTAACTCTACAACACCCATCCACTTTTCACGCTGAACCGTTTGCAACACAATGATGCGAGCAAACACAACGACAAACATCAATGCTATCAACACAAACACGATAGCAAAACGAAATATTGTATTCTTAAGATTCTCGCTCATTGTATTCTAATTACAGGAGTTTTATTTTCTTTCAACTGACTACCTTTTTCTTCTAGCAAACTTACTATCGACGACTGACGGCTCTTATTCATCAACTCCGAATTCACAGTCAACTGCGTCATCCGTGCATCCTGCAACTCTTGCTGCAAATCATGCAACTTGCGTTGCTGACGCTGAGATTGATAACCACAGTATATATACAAAAATATCAACACGCTGATCATTGCTATCAGCTTGTACTGCCGCCTAAACCACTCTTGGTTCAGCACATTGCCACTTAGGAAATCTTGTAACGAATATTTCATAGCCTTTCTAGTTTAGTTTATTTCATAGTTTCTCTGCTACACGCAGCTTTGCGCTTCTAGCCCTAGGATTAAGTTCGACTTCTTCAACACCTGCTGTCAAACCTTTTTCTATCACCTTAAACGGACTTAATATATTCCCATAAAAATCTTTCTCTATCTTGCCTTCCAAGTTTCCTGAACGCAAAAAGTTCTTCACTATTCTATCCTCCAACGAGTGATAGGTCAATATCGCAATTCTTCCTCCTGGGCGCAACAAGTCCTTCGCTGCCAACAACATCTCTCTCAGCGCACCCATCTCATCATTCACCTCTATCCTAAGAGCCTGAAACAATTTCGCCAAATCCTTCTTCGCTATGGTCGGCACCTCTATCTCACCATTATCAGCAATAGCCCATCGCCCATTGCCAATAGCTAAATCCACCAACTCCTCAGTCCGCTCGATAGCCTTCTGACATCGTGCCTTAACAATCTTCTTGGCCATCTGACGAGAGTTGTTCATCTCACCATATATATATAACACGCGCGCGAGGTCCTCTTCACTATAACTATTCAGAATATCCGCAGCAGTCTTACCACCCGTCTGATTCATACGCATATCTAGCGGAGCAGAAAAACGAAAACTAAATCCCCTCTCAGGACAATCAAAGTGATGAAACGAAACACCTAAGTCCCCCAACAAACCATCTATTTGTTCAACACCATAATAGTCCATGAAATTTCTCAGATAGCGGAAATTACTATGTACAAACTGCCAATGCTGGCATCTTGATTCCTGATTCCCAAAATCCGAATCCATCGCATTGCGATACGCATCTAAATCCTGATCAAAGGAATACAACTTGCCCGATCCTGATTCTAACACCTCTAGAATCGCACGCGAATGTCCGCCACCACCAAAGGTTACATCCACATACAATCCTTCGGGTTGAATATTCAACCCTTGGATTGTCTCTCTCAGCATTGCGGGAATGTGATAAATCTCATTCATAGTTGGTTAGGTTTAATTTATAGTTTAGGCTGGGATTTCATCTTCATGCGATTTCTAATGCGCTCTGCCAAGTCTTTTTGTGGCATTTGCTTCTCGCCAAATACACTTGGGTTCCATATCGCAAAGCGGTCTAGCATACCTACAAACAGTATATCTTGCTCTGCACCAATCATTTCGAGGTTCTTCTTTTGAAGCAGTACACGACCTTGGCTATCCATATCCAACAACTCCGCCTCCGACATAAACTGCATCAATATCATCTGATCTTCTGGATCCCACTCGTCCAAAGCATTGCGTAGCTCGCTCACTTTCGCATGCCATACATGCTCTGGATAGAAGATCACACACTCATTATCAGTATCTCTTCGCATCACTATATGCTGCGAACCCATCTCAGCAAGTATCTTTCTGTAGCTTGCCGGAACAAACACGCGACCCTTTCCGTCTAAACGCGCCTCGATATTTCCAATAAATGTGTTCATATAATTTCCTATTTCTAACTTCTAACAGCGTAGCGGTCTAACCTCTAACAGCCTTAGGCGGTTTTTTTTCAAATTCCGCTGCAAAGTTACAAAAAATATTTCATATTCCCCACATTTCCCCACAAAAAATTTTTCAACAGCATTTTCAACAACTTATTAAAATAGTTATCAACAACCTACTGCACTGATTTTCTGCTACTTACACACTTTATTCAAATCGTGGGGAAAAGTGGGGCATTTTTACCACCCAACACTACTCCACACTACCCAACTCTATACTACACTACACCACACTACACCACACTACACCACACTACACCATCCTACACAACTCTATACTACCCAATAATTAGAGATTACTTAGTTATTACTTAGTGATTAGTTAGTTATTAGTTAGTTATTCATATTATTTTACGGTAATATAACCATAGCAAAACACACTTTTATGTGCATATATTGCACGATTATTTGCATTTATGCAAATTTTTCACTACCTTTGCACTTTATTTGGGTAAAATCATACAATGAACGAATTTCTAGAATTAGAAGAACAGGTACTCCGCATGATCAAAACGGTCTATGACCCTGAGATACCTGTAAACATATACGAACTTGGGCTAATCTATCGCATAGACCTCCCGGGAGATGGTGTTTGCAATATCGACATGACTCTTACTGCTCCCAACTGCCCTGCTGCCGACTTCCTCGTAGAAGATGTCAAGCAGAAAGTCGGATCGGTAGATGGCATTAACGAAGTAAATGTTAATATTGTCTTTGACCCTGAGTGGAACAAAGATATGATGTCTGAAGAAGCCAAACTCGAACTCGGATTCCTCTAATCTAACAGCGAAGCGATCTAACAATGCAATGGTCTAACTTCTAACAGCGAAGCGGTCTATAAACATGGTATATTTTTTGAGTGACGCGCATTTGGGTTCGAGAGCCATAACCAATCCCGAGGCTCATCAGCAGACCTTGATTGACATGCTCAATGGCATGGCGAAGGACGCTACGGCAATTTACCTACTCGGAGATATTTTTGATTTCTGGTGCGAGTATTTCTGGCGCGACCATAGCAAAGAACAATATCGACCAATCCTTGACACACTTAAGTCACTAACAGACAAAGGCATACAACTCCATTTTTTCATCGGGAACCATGATATCTGGACCTTTGGATGGCTTGCCCAACAAACAGGTGCAATAGTCCACCGTAAGCCTACAACCATCACTCTCAACGGAAAACGAATCTTTCTAGCACATGGAGATGGTTTAGTACCAAGCAATTATATCAACCAACTACCTAAGAAAGTCCAAAAGAAAATACGCAGTTTCATTTTCCTTCGCAAAATTTTCCACAACCCCGTTTTGCAATTCCTATTCCGCTTAGTACCACCTACTTGGGGTAACAATTTAGGATACAATTGGGCAAAAAACAGCCGCCTAAAGGAGCTAGCTAAGCCATGTCCATACAAAGGCGAAGACAAAGAGGAACTCGTTCTTTTCGCCAAAGAGCAAGAGCAACGAGGCAATCACCACGATTATTACATTTTCGGTCATCGTCATATTGAGCTTGACTTAATGCTCAGCCGTGATAGTAGAATCATCATCCTTGGCGACTGCTGGCAACAATTCACCTTCGCACAAATGGATGACCAAGGTAATACAATACTAAACAACTCTACACTACTCTAAACAACACTACACATTTTACACAACACTATGCATACAAGACAACAACAACTTGCAGCTTTCGATCGCCTATTGACAGTCATGGACGAACTTCGTGAGAAATGCCCTTGGGATAGAAAACAAACATTCGAATCCCTCCGTCAAAACACCATCGAAGAGACATACGAGCTTGCCACAGCCCTACTCCAAAATGATATGAACGAAATCAGCAAAGAGCTCGGCGATGTACTTCTCCATGTGGTATTCTATGCCAAGATCGGTAGTGAATTAGGCGCCTTTGACATGGCTGATGTCTGCAACAAGATTTGCGACAAACTCATTTTCCGCCATCCACATGTCTATGGAGAGTTTGCAGCCAACAACGCAAAAGAGGTATGCGAAATGTGGGAGCAAGTCAAGCTCAAAGAGAAAGGCGGCAATAAAACCGTCCTCGCCGGCATCCCAGATGCCCTACCTGCCCTCGTCAAAGCATATCGTATCCAAGACAAAGTAGCCAATGTTGGCTTTGATTGGGAAAAACGCGAAGATGTTTGGGCAAAAGTAAAAGAGGAAATTGCAGAGTTTGAAGCAGAAGTCGAGAATATGGACGAGGAGAAAGCCACCGCAGAGATGGGCGACCTATTCTTCGCGCTCGTCAATGCCGCTCGCCTATATAATGTTCGCCCTGACAATGCATTAGAGAAAACCAATGCAAAGTTCATCCGTCGTTTCAACTATGTCGAGCAAAAGGCAAAAGAAAAGGGCCTGTCCCTCAAAGACATGACCCTTGGTGAGATGGAATCCCATTGGCAAGAGGCTAAAACATTGGAATAATTAATCCTCTTTGGCTACTCGCGCCTCTATTGCAGGGATATAAATTAACACGGAGTGAATTGGAAAGTCGGAATCACTCTCAACCGATAACTTCAATTTCATACCGCCTCGCTTTTTAGGTGTAAAATAAATTGGGTATGTCACACGGTTATAACCTGGGTTAAAGTGCATCGTGCAAGTATAACTACCCACAGTGTCCGTCCTCATCAACACTTTATCAATCTCAGCATTCGTCAAATACCACAAATGCATATCCGCAGTATCCCACTTCATTTCTACTGCTACAAGATTATTGGTCACGGTATAGAACGTACTTGCAAACATCACAGTATCACCCAAATAGACAGTATCCAATTCGTATGAATCATCATCTGCATCATAGATAAGATCCAATGTATCTTTCGCACCAACTACAGTATCACCCTTAAACTGAGGATTCACATAGAAGAATGAACGATAAATTTGTGGACTATATTGAGGTTCCTTATACTCCAAACAACTTGTCATTGCACCAGCAACAACAACTAATACTAATAATATAAACAACTTACGCATAATATATTTAACCATTAATAGTTAATAATTAATATTGATTTGCATTTTGATACAAAAAACGGGTTTTACAACCCGTTGTGCGGCATAAAGGACTCGAACCTTCACTCCTCTCGAAACTAGATCCTAAGTCTAGCGCGTCTACCAATTCCGCCAATGCCGCAGGAAATCGACTGCAAAGGTACAACAAAAAATGCACATATGCAAGAATTTTGGGAAAAAAGTTTACTTTTGGACAAAAAGGCGAGCATATGGGCTGCATAAACAATAAATTAACAAAATATGTACGATACTTTTTATCATAATTTACCAAACGGCGTACAGATTGTTCACCGCAAGACCAATTCTCCTGTCGTTTATGTCGGTATCATGGTTGGTGCGGGCACTCGCCACGAACTACCCAATGAGAACGGCATGGCGCACTACATAGAGCATTGCGTCTTCAAAGGTACTGAGCACTACACAGCCCGCCAAATCATCAATCATATTGAGGGTATTGGTGGCGAAATCAACGCCTATACTACCAAAGAGGAAACCACTTTCTATGCCGCTACCCTACGCAACCATTTCCGCACCACTCTCCACCTGCTCGCGGAGATGGTGCTTCATCCCACTTTTAACAAGAAAGAAACTGACAAAGAAGTCACCGTCATCCTCGACGAGATAGAGAGTTATAATGATTCGCCTAGCGAACTTATCTACGACGACTTCGAGAATATGATTTTCGAGGGCAGTCCACTAGCTATGCCTATCCTCGGCACCAAGAAAACTCTCCGTCATATCTCCAAATCGCCCGATATTGCTCTAAGTTGGATGCAGCAGCACTACCGGCCCGAGCGCATGGTGCTCTTCGTACTGGGCAATGTCAGCACCAAGCAGGTTATTGCCGCAGCCACACGCGAACTCGGAGAACTCACTAGTGTTACTAGTGCTGCTAGTACGGCTAGTGCTACTAGTTTAACTAATTCACCTAGCTCCCTCTCCCGCACCTACCGCCGCCATACTCACCAAACCCATGTCATGCTCGGATCGCACGCCTACCCTATCGGTCACCCTAAGCAACTGACCATGTACCTCTTGAACAACATCTTGGGTGGAGGCAGTATGTCGAGCCGATTGTACCTGAGTCTGCGCGAGAAACATGGACTAGTCTATAACATCGACTCGCAGGCTGTGCCTCTTAGCGATACAGGTTACTGGAATATCTATTTGGCTTGCGAACCTCAGCACAAAGAGCAATGCCTTGAGCTCTGCCACAAGGAGCTAGGTAACTTACGCGAGACAACATTGACTAGTACCCAACTGCAACGCGCATTGCGCCAGTTGGAGGGTCAGATGGCTATTTCTGCTGAGAATCAAGAGAATAATGCGCTGGCGATGGCAAAGCAGATGCTTTATCACCACCATGCCCCTGCATGGCAGGAAACCTTTGCTAAAGTTCAACAGATCACCCCTACACAACTGCAAGACGTCGCCAATGAAGTCTTCGCCCCCGAAAAGATATACACATTACTATACGATTAACAGCGCACTACACTATAAAAAAACGCGACCCCGATGGAGTCGCGTTTTTTATTTTATCTCATTGAGAGATTATTGGATATACTTTTGACCGTTCTTGATAACGATACCCTTGTATGTCTCATCTACCTCAACACCGAGGAGGTTGTAGATCTTGTTGTCGAACATAGGAGCAACAACATCCTCAACGCCAGATGTTACGTCACCTTGGTTAACAATCAACTCGTATTGAGCACCATCAGCATTAATTGTGATTACACCTTGACGACCAGCACCGTCTGTCAAAGGCTCAGCAGTAACTTGGAAACCACCCATGTAGTATGGTTGCTCTTCGGTACCCATATTTACAACGCCATATTCAACTGTCATCCATTCTGGATAGTCAACGATCCACTCTTCTACAGAATAGTAAGTGTTAGTTTCCAACAAAGCCAATGGGAACTGACCATATTGAGCAGCACCACCCTCTACAGCAACAGTCATGACATTGCCATCATAACCTTGAATAGCTGGCCAGTATGCATCATAGCTAATAGCGAGGTTAGAGCTTGCTGAGAAGATAGGAGTATATTCACCATTTACTTGGTAAATAGTGGTACCACCAGGAGTATAGTAGTCAGCGAAGATACCAAAGTCGCAACCAGACTCATTGTAACCAGTCAATTGGAGAACGAAGTCACCCTCTACTAGGATTGAAACATCCATCATACCACCAAATGGGTCTTCCTCTTGGAATGTAGCTACAATAGTACCCATCTTACCTCCAAGATCAAGGAAGTTCTCAGTAGTAGCAATCGCTGTACCTAACACAGAATCAGTATAGATAATACCTTTAGTCAAATCAGCAGCAAAAAGTTCTACCTTAACTTGACCACCTTCTGGCATAATAGTAGTACCTTGGTTGTTGTAAACAGGGATATTTACTGCGCTAATCTTCATTAGGCTGAGGTTGCGAACAGTAGAAAGAAGTGTATCAGCAGTTGCACCAATAGCTGTATCAGCAATCAACTTGGTACCATAAGCATACGCACCACGAGCACCTGCACCGATTTGATAGAAGTCAGAACCTGACTCATTGTTCATAGGATCAGTCTCCATACCGCAGAGGGTCAAAGGAATCATTTCACCTGTAGAGATAACAATTGGAGCAACTGCAGAAGCCAAGTAGCCACCATTCTCATTACCCGCAGCATACTTATATCCCTTGATGTCGTAGGTCTTACCATCTTGAGTCAAAGTGTGGTCGCCAGTATATGGGAGATAGTATTGACCATCAATAGCATAACCTGTAACAAAAGTCTCGCTGTTCTCTGCTACCAACGAGTCATTGTGTTGCATGTACCAGTTGGTTGGACCATAGTAGTTAGTCCATACTACGCTATCCAAATAAGGCACAGCGATAAACGAACTCATCAAACCATAGAATTGTGGTGTGTAACCAAAATGCATCATACCTTCAGTAAAGTAGTAGTCGTGAGCTGCATAGTTAGCTGCAGCAGCCTTTTGTTGCTTTGCTACGTACTCTGCATTCCACTCCTCCATGGTAACCTCAGCAGTCATCTCAATAGACTTAAACTCTGCCTTGCGAATCTCCATATTCATAGGAACTTGAACTTGTGCGGTAGCCATACCTGCTACGAGCACTGCACTTAAAAGAGTAATCTTTTTCATACCTTTAAAAATTTTGTTGTTAAACATTATGAGTTTTTACCTCGTTATTTATTGTCTAATTTTTTTATGTAAATAGTGTTTATCTACATTTTGATATTGTTAGCCCCTCTAATCACCAATTCCTTCTCACCCACAAGTTTCATGCCTGCGACAGCATTAAAGAGAGATCCTTCTAGTGGGGTAGCAACATAAGAACCAAGCATAGCGTCAGCCACACCTTGAGCGGCTGGAATTTGCTCAAGAAACTTCTCAGTATTCTGATCATAAGGAACTGCATTCGATACGGTGATACCATTCTCATCTTGCGTCAAATCGATGGTCCATAGCAATTTCTTCTCTTGACTTTTACTACCTTGTTTATAGGTGAAGTTCACAAGCATGAAGTATCCACCCTCGTACATATTTAATGATTGCTTGTAGCCATAGCCCATCACTTTCATCTTAGCTGAGGTATTACTCATTGCTTTATTTACTGCCGCGAGCAACTCATTAACTGCCTCTTGACCAGCTGGATCTACTGCCCAACCAAAGGTATTATCAGTAAAGAAAGCACCAAAGAGTACATTCAAGTTACCAGCATTCATCACGGCACCCTTCTCGCTTCTGAGTTCTCCTTTCTCCTCATTGTAATAGAACACATGATCATGTACATCCTCACCAAATCCCATGGATACGATAATACCATCTTCGGTGGCGCACAATGGGTGATAAGTAGCAGCTTCAGCTACCAATGGTGACCCATATGCGGCACTTTGGAATTGACCTTCAGAACCTTTATAAAGATACATTTTCTTATCACCTTGATGCAAGGTAACAACATTATTGTTACCAAATAGCTTTGTTTGCATCTTCTCGCAAGCTGCAAAATAGGCAGTCAAATCCGTATTCTTCATTGGACGCATTACTGTGTACGCGCTATGCTTTTTACCTTTCAGGAGCACGAGATCTGGAGTCGCCTTTAAAATCAGGAATTCATAGTCACCCAATAGACCTGCACCATTCTCCTGAGGATCAGAAAAAGCATGGAACACATCGTTATAGGTATCAAAGGTCAAGATTGGTCCGTAGTCGCTCTTTACAGCCCATGTACTAGCGGTATCTGTCTTGATCTTATTCATAGTGGTACTACCATTCTTTGCCGTTACGCTCACATTACCATTCTTGTTGAATTTCAATACCATATTGTAGCCCTTAGCACTTGTCTCCAAGTTAGGGAAATATGCCATCTCCCAACCTACCTCATTGGAGGTAAGTACGTCAAAGGCATTTTCTACTGCCTCTTGTGCGCGGATTGCTGCTGGCTTATCAAACAAGCTTTCCTCATCGCGGCTACAAGCTGCAAAGGTAGCAGCTAACAAGCCAATTATTACCAAATATTTTGCTTTCATATCTTATTCTAATTTATGCGTTGTGAAAAACTTATTTACCATTCAAGAACTCAAGGTTCATAATCATCTTCCAATCCAAGTTCTTTTGACGCTCTTGTACCTCAGCGCGGAGTTCATTAAGATCAATCTCCCACTTCTCGGCCAACCAAGTGTTGCAGATCTCCCATTTTTGGTTGATGAGAGCTGCACCCTCGTCACCAGCTTCCTTGAGCATATTCTCCCACCAACTATCTGGTTTCACGATATAGTTAGCAATCACCTCTACAAAGTCCTCGCGCGCTTCGCTACTTCCGTAGTTACTTACACAACCCAATTGCCAAGCCTCTTTGTATGAACGCTCTTGCCATTTGATAGGGTCGTAGTTAGCAGGAGTGATTTGTGCAAACTCAGTAGGATAATTCTTCTGTTGGTGCAAGATGTGTGCAAACTCGTGGTGCATGGTCTTGAAGATATACTCATTGAGGTTATCAATGTTATTGAGTTGCATCTTATTAATCTTCAAGAGCGTAATCTTGATACCACCTTCAGCATAACCTAATTTCTCAGTACCATTCACAGGGTCCATCATAGACGAACCAATCAGCTGAATCATCTTAGGACCATACTCTGGCAAAAATTCAGGACCTACTACAGAATCATACACATCGTACCACAAATAGAGTGCCAAGTGAGCCAAAGTATCTGCCATACCGATGCTTACTGGTACTACGTTGTAGTTAGGGTCAGTAGCGTTGTCATCCAACTTGTAGAGGAACTCCACGTTGTATGGCTCGGTATAGTACTTATCCAACCACTTATCAAACTGATAGGTATAAGTAGTAGTATCTAACACAGGGTCAACAAAGATTGACTCTGAGAATTGTGTACTTTCACATGCAGACAAACCTACTACAAAGAGCAATGCTGCAAATATCTTATTCAAACTTTTCATAACTATTATCTGTTTAGTAGTTAATCATTATTTTACTCCTCATTCTCTACCAATTTCACATCACCACTATTTGGCAACGAACCTGCACTGGTATAAGTAGGTTTAGATGGGGTATATACATCATTTGGATTGAAAGATGGAGAGGTAGTCATGCTGCCATCCAAGTTATCACCCATTACCACACGAGGGTTTGCTGTCATACCAGCTACTATCACCTCTTGTGGCAATTGGATAGCACGACGATCGTCGTTCCAAAGAAGTTTGCGAACAGGATCTTTACCTTGAGCATGCTCAATCTCAATACCATAGCGCTTGATATCTTGCCAGCGTAAACCGTCGTGAAGTGTTTCAATACGGCGGAAGTGCAACGCGCAGTGTATGAATGGCATTTGCTCTGCAGAAATCACCCAATCTGCTGCCATATCTTGGTTGTGCAATACTGGAGCAAACTTTGTACCAGCCTTCTCTGTATAGAACTTAGTAATAATTGCAGCATCCAATTTCACGGTACTGTCAGCATACATGTTCATACGACCACCTACATTATAACTTTGACACCACAGACGGAAGTCATTAGCGGAACCGGCGAAGTCGTTCAGATATGCCTTTGCCTCAGCACGGCAGAGAAGCGTCTCGTTGGTAGTGAAGGCGCGAGTCACCATACGGATATAGCCATAACCTGCGACCTTGTCAGTATACTCAAAGTCATAATAATCTTTTGCTACAAAGCCACCCAACTTTTGATCAGCAGACCAAGTACCAATACCTGGGAATTGGCCATTCCAGCAAGGACCAGAACCATAGGTAGTAAAATCTTGTGCATCACCATTGTATTGATAACGGCCATAATCTGGGAAGTGTGCATAAGCAGAAGATGACATGGTCGTATTGAGCAATAGGTTACAAGGTTCTTTCACATCAATATAGTGCTTGAAAGCTAACTCAATATTACTTTGATCACGGTTTGTAGTAGCATCAAATAGCATGGCCAATATGGACTCATCTGTAGTAGTCAACACATAGTCAGCATGCTCCACTACTTTTGCCCACTCACGCTTGTACAAGTAGAAACGTGCTGCAAATGCGTGCGCTGCCTTCACATTGAAGTGGTAGCGAGGAACGCTATAGTACTCATCCGACACCAATTTCAAACCTTGTTCCAAGTCATTTTGAATAGCCATATAGGTATCGTACAACGAACCACCAATCCAGGCAGTGTCATTATTCAAGTCAAGACCAACTTTCTTACTTGGACCGCGCCAATACTCTGGAGCCACCTTGGTTTCTGGTTGCATCATATAGGTGATACCGAGATCTTGCTTACTAGCTTCCTCGTTCTTCCATGCTTGACAGAACACACCAGCTAAAAGGAAGTGGTGGTATGCACGAGAGAGCAATGCCTCACCCTTTTCTGCATCCATATTAATGCCTTGGGCCTCTAGTTTCTTGATTGCTTGGAGGGCTTGGTTAGCTGTTGCGATGGCAGAGTAATGACCATCCCAAATGAATTTAGGAGAGTCTTGGCTACCGCTACTCTTCACTGGTTTCCATGCAAAAATCTCATTGTACATTTCGTCCAATGGGTTTACGGCATTGGCTTGACCTGTCTTAGGATCTGGCACATTGTTGTCGATTACGTTATCAGAAGAATACTCGCAAATAGGAGCACTATTTGCCTCAGTATAAGCACTCACCAACAAAAGTTGTACTTTTTCCTTTGAATCAATCGAAGCACGCATATCTGGCTCATGATCCAAGAAATTACATCCTGTCATAGCCAACATCAATGCCGCAATATATAATAAGTTCTTTTTCATATTCATATTCCTTTCAAATAATTAAGTGTTAGGTTTGATTAGAATCCAAGTTTAACGGTCAAAGTAAACTGACGAGGAACTGGTGAAGATACACCACCTGAGTTATAGTACTCTGGGTCACGTCCGTTCAATTTCTTATCTGCGTATGCAAGCCACAAGTTGGTTGCACTCACTTTCACGCCGAAGCTTGATACCGCATTTTGTCCCTCAAATACCTTCTTAGGCAAATCATATGTGAGTGACAACTCTTTCAAGCGGATGAAATCACCCTTAGCCACACGCTCAGTAGAGTAATTGTAAGCTGAGTAAGCGTTGTTGAGCGCATTGATCTCACGCATTTGACGAACAGTTGGGATTGCAGGGATAGTTGTGATATTCTCATCGCCTGGTACCATCCAACGATTCTTCATCTCCTTCATACTTGCGGTCAAATCGCTATAGTCGCTACTATATACTGGGCAGAGGTCATCCAAACGCAGTACATTGCCGAAACTATAGGTGAAGAATACGTTGAGTTTCAAACCTTTCCAAGACAATGTATTACCAAACGAACCGGTAATAGTTGGGTCAATACTACCCTCATATTTCAAGTAGTCTACGTTCTCGTACTCTTGGAAGTAGATAGCATCATAGTTACTAGGACCGACAACTTGAGTATGCTCAGCATCGATGAAGAAAGTAGGAAGACCTTCCTCAGTCAAGCCAGCGAATGGGATGCTATACAATGCGCCAATAGGACGACCCTCTGTACGACCGAAACCGTTTACGAGTTGGTAAACTTGTGAACGAGAGTCCAATTTGGTAATCTCATTTTGTGCCCAACCGAAGATCCAGTCTGTGGTCCACTTGAAGTCTTTAGTCTTGATATTAGTAGTAGAAATAGTAAACTCACAACCAGTAGATTTCATCGTAGCATCGTTCGCCAACTTGGTAGTTGCACCACCCACACCCATGGTTTGTACATAACCGATGAGGTCAAAGTTGTTACGGCGATACCAGTCAAACTCCACATTCACGCGGTTATCCACGAATCCAAGAGCCAAACCGATATTGAGCTCATGTTTCTTCTCGTAGGTCAACTCAGAGTTCTCTAAGTCTTGAAGCTGAATACCCGACTCAAATGCAGATGTACTTGGACGCCATGGAGTGAAGCTTGAGAACACCGCCAATGAGTTGGTTACACCAGCAGGACCACGGTCTGCTGTCAACGAGTAACTACCCTTCAAGCTAGCATATGTCCATGCCTTACCAAAGGTAGGCTGCCACCAATTCTCCTCATGAGCATTCCATGCACCAGATACGTTCCATGTAGGCAACCAACGCGCAGTACGGCTCTTACCTAGTTTGTTAGTACCCTCATAACGAATAGTACCATTGATGGTATAACGACCTTTGTATGAGTAGGTTGCCATTCCGAAGAATGCAAGGTTACGATAGTATGAGAACACATTAGCAAAATACATAGAGTTCTCCTCTTGACTCTGTTTGAAGAGACGATAATCCAAATAAGGCTCACCTCCATTATTGTATTGGTAGCCCCAACCACGGAACCATGTTGATTGACGATCGGTAGAGTTCAACTCACCACCACCAAACAAACTGATGATATGATCACCACTTCTACCCAAATCTGCATTATAGCTAACAGTCGCACGGAAGTCCATAGATGTCAATGTGTACTCTGTAAAGTCATAGATACCACCCTTTGGCAATACGGTCTCAGGCAAAGCCAATGGATCATCTGGATCAGAGTAGAGATATGGGTTGGAGTCACGTATAGTAGCATCCTCTGGATCAATACCCGCACGATAAGCACGCGCTTGGTTACTCTCATCCTTGATATGGTGCTCTTGGCGACTAGTCTGTTGACGGATAGCAGCCAATGCCATGATCTCCAAGCCACGCACAGGCTTCCAATTGATATCACCTTGGAACTTAAGATCGGTTACCTTAATATCAATATAGTTGTTTGCCAACTCGTCATAGATATTAAAATCACAATAGTTACGACGATAAGTCTCAGTTGGATCCATCGCGCGAGAAGTATTCATCGCGTAAGAGAATGGGTTGATATCAAACTCACGACTCACCGTACCATTGATAGGGTCTGTACTTGCAGAGATGGTACCAGGAGCCTGTTGCTTACGATAGCTACCCATTGTGGTAATACTTGCAGTCAATTTTTGCTTGCTGGTAGAAGGTAGCAGGTCGTAGCTAGCGTTCATGTTACCGGTAAAACGGCTCACCTCGCTGGCTTTGTACCAACCTGGATCTTGCATAGCAGAGAGTGATGCATAGATACGAGCACGTTCGCTACCTGTAGAGAATGACACAGAGTGGTTGTGCATTACCGTTTGGTTGAAGAGTTCTGCAAACCAATCGGTATTACGGAACTCAGCCGCACGCAAATATGCATTCTTAGCCTCAGGAGTGTTTGCCAAACCAGCATTACCACCCTTTGCCGCATCGATCAAAGCATACATACGACCATATACACCAGAGTTCTTCGCAGCATAAAGAGACGAGTATTCCAACCATCCTTTACGCTCAAACTCCTGATAGATACCCATTTGCTCTTGTGAGTTACAAATATTGTAATCGTCGTATGAAGGGATCATACGATAAGTCAACTCACCTGTATAGTTAAGGCGTGATTGACCTGATTTACCTTTCTTGGTGGTCACAACGATCACACCCGCCATCGCGCGCGCACCATATATAGAGGTAGCTGAACCATCCTTTAAGATTTGGAAGCTCTCGATATCCTCAGAGTTGATACCAGAAATTGCGCTAGCAATCAAGGTAGTAGCATCACCCGAAGAAAGGTCGTCAGCATCCATCTCAATAGCATCTTCCAATACGACACCATCCACAACCCACAATGGCTTGCTAGCACCATAAATAGAAGTAGCACCACGCACACGGATCTTAGGAGCTGTACCAAAGGTACCACTCACGTTTTGCACGCTCACACCAGCAGCACGACCTTCCAAACTACGGCTCACATCAGCCACACCCGAAAGCATGGTTTCATCTGCCTCTAACTTGGTAGTAGCACCAGTAAACAAGCGCTTATCTTGCTTTACCATACCGGTAACAACCACCTCTTCCAACTGCTCAGTGTCACTCTCAAGAGTAACTGAGATATTGGACTTAACAGGAACTGTCACAGTCTTGTAGCCCATGTAAGAGATAACCAGATTTTTCACTCCAGCAGGCACCGTCAACTCAAAGAAACCATCAAAGTCAGTCACTGTACCAACAGTAGTTCCCTCAGCCACAATATTGGCACCAATAGCACCAATACCTGCCTCTTCATACACCGTACCCGTAACATGCGTCTGCGCCATTGCACAAACCGCAAAAATTAGGGTCATCAGCAAACAGTAAATTCGTTTCATTATCAATTATTTTATAATTATATTCTAATATCTTAATCCTACTAGCCATTTTCGCATCTACATACACCATTCCAATATAGATACGAAAAATCGCACAAAATTACTACTTTTTTTTTAATCAACCAAATATTTTGACAAAAAAGTGTGCAAAAATATGTTTTTTAGCATATTTTGTTCGTTTTATTCCATTTTTTATTGCAAAATGTCCAAAACACTGTTTCTGAGTTACAAAAAGACACAAATATGCCAATTTGTCAGTACATTTTGTTTTGGCACTCATTTTGTAGATATAATTTTAAAAATTTTACACGATCATAAACAACATTAATCAACACAATAGTATGAGTAAAACAGGCAATATTGGGGTTACATCCCAAAACATTTTCCCTATTATCAAGAAGTTTCTTTATTCCGACCACGAGATTTTCCTTCGTGAGTTAGTCAGCAATGCAGTAGATGCTACCCAAAAGCTCAAGACGCTTGCCTCTGTAGGTGAAGCCAAAGGCGAACTAGGCGATACGCGCGTGCGCGTACTTATTGATAAAAAGAAAAAGACTATCACCGTCCAGGATCATGGTATCGGCATGACTGCTGAGGAGGTAGATAAATACATCAACCAGATTGCCTTCTCTGGTGCAGAGGAGTTTGTCAACAAGTACAAGGACAACGCCGCTGCCATCATCGGTCACTTTGGTCTTGGTTTCTATTCTGCGTTTATGGTGGCAGACAAAGTGGAGATCTTCTCTCTTAGCTACAAGGAGGATGCCGCAGCCGTTCACTGGTCATGCGATGGTTCGCCTGAATACACCATGGAGGAGACTATCAAAGCTGATCGCGGAACCGACATCGTGTTGCATATCAATGAGGAATACGCTCAGTATCTAGAAGATAGCACTGTTGAGAGTTTGCTGACTAAGTACTGTAAATTCCTCCCTGTGGAGATTGCTTTCGGCATGAAAAAAGAGTGGAAGGACGGCAAACAAGTGGAGACTGGCGAGGAGAATATCATCAACGATGTAAATCCAGCATGGACACGTAAGCCTGCGGATTTGACCGAAGAGGATTACAAGAAGTTCTACCATCAGCTCTATCCTCATCAGATGGATGAGCCACTCTTCCATATCCACCTAAATGTGGATTACCCATTCAACCTAACTGGTATCCTCTATTTCCCTCGCATCAAGAATAATATTGACATTCAGCGCAATAAGATCCAACTCTATTGCAACCAAGTGTTCGTGACCGACGAGGTAGAAAATATCGTGCCACAATACTTGACATTGCTTCATGGTGTGATTGACTCACCAGATATTCCGCTGAATGTGAGCCGTTCGTATCTCCAGAGCGACAACAATGTGAAGAAGATCTCTAGCCACATCACCAAGAAGGTGGCTGACAAATTGGCAGAGATTTTCCGCAGCGACCGCGAGGACTTCGAGAAGAAGTGGGATGACATCAAACTCTTTATCCAATATGGCATGCTCTCTGACGAGAAGTTCTATGACCGCGCAGTTAGTTTCGCTCTTCTTAAGAATATCGATGGCAAGTATGCCACTTTTGCCGAATACAAAGATCAAGTAAAAGATAATCAAACCGATAAGAATGGCGACCTAATCCTCCTCTACGCACAAGACACCGATGCCTGCTACGCATACATCCAACGCGCTAAGGAGAAGGGCTATGATGTACTGCTCATGGATGGCGAACTGGATGTACACGCCATGTCACAGTTTGAGCAAAAGAGCTTTGAGGCTACAGATGGCAGCAAACTGGCTGTTCGCTTCGTGCGCGTAGACTCCGATGTGATTGAAAATATTATCCAAAAAGAAGACAAAGCCACAGTAGAACTTACTGCCAACGAAGAAGATGCGCTTCGCTATAGTTTCGAGTCTCAGTTGCCTAAAACCGATAAAACCCGCTATGATGTAAGTTTAGAGGCCGTTTCTGCGGATGCCCTTCCTGTTTTCCTAACCCAAAACGAGTTCATGCGTCGTATGAAGGAGAT
Organism: Paludibacteraceae bacterium; assembly: GCA_045532735.1. Taxonomy (GTDB): domain Bacteria; phylum Bacteroidota; class Bacteroidia; order Bacteroidales; family Paludibacteraceae; genus Colicola. The sequence goes on from JAZSGL010000064.1 coordinate 43,564, forward strand.
GTCAGCCCATCAACAAGGTATGGCGTTCTATGGCAACATGCCAGACCAATACAACTTGGTCATCAATACCGCCAACAACAAGGTTAAAGCCCTACTCGAAGAGATCACCACCGCTTGCGCCGAGGGCACTACCCCACTCCTTGAGCAACTAGCGGCTAAGCAAACAGAGGAGGAGGCTCTGCAAGAAGCACAAAAGGGCAAAAAGGATGCTGACCTCACGCAAGAGGAGAAGGATGCTGTGACCAATGTGACCAAGGAGTTGGCATCCTTGAAACAACAGCTAAAGGAGCAATATGGCGCTTATGCGGCTAACTCAGACAAGTTGCACCAATTGATTGACATCGCGATGTTGGCGGCAGGCCAACTCAAGGGTGAAGCTTTGGCGAAGTTCGTTAACCGCTCAGTGGAGCTATTGTAAGTCCAACAGAAAATGCAATAAGAAGAGGGTATGCCGTATTGGTATACCCTCTTGTTTGCATATATAAAAAATTATTATTACCTTTGTGGCGTGATTCAAAATTATTCCTAACATGAAAACCACCCATCTCTATCTGCTCGGCACATGTATGCTACTGATGATGTCAATCCCATCCATGGCTCAGTCTATTCGTCTAGACAGTCTCCAACGCGTCAAACAAACCATAGAGGCGCATCACCAACAACTTCAATTGCAGTACGATAGTCTTTATCGGATTATCGCTCAATGCAAGACCGATGCGGAGCGCTTGGTGCAACATGAAGTGCTGAACAAATTGGAGAAGAAAAGCCAACAACTAGGCAACCATATGCGCAAAATAGAAGATGAGATTACGGTGGAGCAGGCACGCATCGAGCAAGTAGAACGCGAAGCCACCCTCGCCAAGAAACAGGCTGCGGCACAGGCCAATAGCCCCGTGCCGCTCAAGGGGGAACTCAATGGTCACTCCTGGGTGGATCTAGGACTTCCCTCGGGCACCAAATGGGCCACGTACAATGTGGGTACCAAGGATATATACGGCGTAGGTACGCGCATTGCATGGGGCGAGACGGCTACCAAGAAGACCTTCTCCCCTAATGCCTACTCGCTCAATGACCGTGAGTTGCCATCTTATGGGGGTGATGCCAACTACGATTTGGCCACCTTACAATGGGGTGAAGGTTGGTACACACCTAACAAGCAGCAATGGGATGAACTTATAGAATATTGCGATTGGGATTATGTGATGATTAATGGCATTAATGGTGTTCTCTTTACAAGCCGCAAGACCTATAATACTATCTTCCTGCCTAGCACGGGCTATACCGATGACGAGACCTATAAACTCAAATACACCACTTATAATCTAGCGTATTGGTCATCTACGGGCGCCCGTAGCAACGGTGCACATGCGTATATAGCCAACTACGAGCAGGGGTATATGACTACTACTAATCGCTATGTGGCGCATTGTGTACGCGCAGTGTGCGGAACCTCTGGCAGCGCAACCTATGACCGGTAAACTGAGTGCCATGGCGCTCCATGAGCCATGAATCGCTTTGACTATGGAGCTTGCCATGCATAGATTTGATAGAATCAAGATAAGTTACGTTAGTCATAGGATAAAATTTTAAGATTATTCTTGCGATGGGAATCGCAAAGTGCACCCCAAAACGCCATGAGCGTTTTCTTATCTCGCATTCGCTCGAACGATAATTTCGGGGACCCCGCAGAGCAAAATATATAATGATTCTCCTTATATTGATTCGGTATAAACCCGTCATGAACCCGTAAATGATAGTTTAGGGTTTAGAGTTTAGTGGACGCCCTGCGGGCTATGGGATATCGGATATTGGGTATCGGGTCTAGACGAGAGGCGATAAGGTAATGAGGCGAGAGTAGAACAATATTAAAAGAATAAAGGCTTGATATGTTTGACCGTAAATCCCGTATTTCCCGTAAATGTTAAATACGGGAAATACGGGATTTACGGTGTTTACGGTCGTTATATTTAAGTAATTCTTTTGTGATACCTTCCCTTCATAATCCTCTCTATAACAGTTTGTTGAATTGTTTTTTTCAAGCCAATCATCCATCGTTCTCACATTCACTCCAAAGACTTGAGCTTGCTTCACGGCGTCTTGCTTGGTGAAGCAATCGTTCGAGTCCGTGGACGAGATAAGAACGCAGCTCGCAGGATCCCCATAAGAGAAGCCCCTCGCAAAAAGCGAAGGGCTCAAGATATTTATCCAATGGGAGAAGGATTACTCCTTATCCCAATTGGTTGAAAGCATACGCAGGTAGCTGCGGTAGCGCCATTGAGCGTTCTCGCGAGCGGCCTCGAAGAGCTCAGCTGCCTCTTGTGGGTATTGCTTAGCCACAGAAGCGAAACGAACCTCACCCATCAAGTAGTCTTGGAACTTATCCCATTGTGGCTCCTTACTATCGAGTGAGAATGGGTTCTTGCCCTCAGCCTCGAGTGCTGGGTTGTAACGCCACAAGTGCCAGTAACCGCACTCTACTGCCTTCGCCTCCTCGGCTTGAGATTTACCCATACCAGCCTTCAGACCGTGGTTGATACATGGAGCGTAAGCAATCACGAGAGATGGACCTGGATAAGCCTCTGCCTCACGGATAGCCTTGAGGGTTTGTGCTTGGTCAGCACCCATAGCGATTTGTGCTACATATACATAACCATAGGTGGTAGCAATCATACCCAAGTCTTTCTTGCGTACGCGTTTGCCCGCAGCAGCGAACTTAGCGATAGCACCGATAGGAGTAGATTTAGATGCTTGACCACCAGTATTAGAATAAACCTCGGTATCGAGAACAAGGATATTTACATCTTCGCCAGAAGCAATCACGTGGTCGAGACCGCCGTAACCGATATCGTAAGAAGCGCCATCACCACCGACAATCCATTGGCTGCGTTTTACTATATGATCTTTGTAAGTCAAGATATCCTTGCAGGTATCGCATTGGCAAGCCTCGCAAGCCGCTACGATAGGCTCGTAGAGACGGTTGGTGATAGTAGCGTCGTTTTGGTTGTCGAGCCACTCTTGGAAGAGCGCCTTCATCTCCTCGGTGCAGCAAGTGCAGGTTTGTGCCTTGGTCATGAGAGCTGCCAAACGCTCGCGGATCTTGCGGTGAGCGATTTGCATACCGAGACCATACTCGCAGAAGTCCTCGAAGAGGGAGTTAGACCATGCAGGACCATGACCCTTCTCGTTGGTGGTATAAGGAGTAGATGGTACAGAACCAGAATAGATAGAGGTACAACCAGTAGCGTTGGCTACGATCTCACGGTCGCCAAAGAGTTGGCTGATGAGCTTGAGGTATGGAGTCTCACCACAACCAGAGCAAGCGCCAGAGAACTCAAAGAGAGGAGTAGCGAACTGGCTGTTCTTAACATTAGATTGGATATCTACGAGGTGTTGTTTAGACTTCACATTGTCCGCGCAGTAAGCCCAGTTTTGTGCCTCGATCATTTGTCCCTCGAGTGGCACCATGGTGAGGGCCTTGCCAGTCTTAGGATGGCCAGGACATACGTCCACGCAGTTGCCGCAACCAAGACAGTCGAGTACGCCCACTTGCATGCGGAAGTGCATACCCTTCATAGCTGCAGGAGCCTTCATCTCTC